>JAFBAS010000119.1 GCA_019247605.1 Hyphomicrobiales bacterium | reverse complement strand
CCCCTTCGTCGGGGCGGTGCCGTTCGGCTCGGGCGTTCCTTTCGCCACGACCGGCCGCAGCAATCGCTCCGGCTTCATCGGCGGCGGACAGGTGGGCTATAATTACCAATTCGGCATCGGCTCGGGCTTCGTGCTCGGAGCTGAGGCGGATATCGACTGGGCGGACATCAACCGCAATCACAATAACGGGGTGGTCTTCGGCGCGTTCACCTTGCCGCAATTCCCCGGCACGGTGTTCACGCCCTCGAATTTCGCCACCACCGTTCACAACAACAACAACCAATATTTCGGCACCGTGCGTCTGCGGGCCGGCTATGCCTGGGATCGCATCCTAGTCTACGCCACAGGCGGTCTCGCCTATGGCGGCATCATCAACAACAACAACCAATTTGGCTCGGCGATCCTCGCGACGACCGCGCCCGGCTTCGTCATTCCGACCACCAACATCGTCGCTGTGACGCCGACGCAAACGGTCATCGGCGGCGGCAATATCAGCAGTCGAGGCAGCAGCACGAAAACCGGCTGGACGGTCGGCGGCGGCGTCGAATACGCGTTCACCCCGAACTGGACCGTCAAGGGCGAATATCTTTATTCAAACCTCGGCCACGTCAACAGCGCGCCGGGCTTCTTCCTTCCGGGTGCCGCGACCGTGTTCAACCATTCGAACCGGTCAATCGAGGTCAACGTCGTGCGGGTCGGCCTGAACTACAAGTTCTGGTAAGCCTCTCTCCTCCATCGAATGCAAAACGGCGGGCACGAGCCCGCCGTTTTTTTTGGAGGCAGCGCGCTCATCCCGTGGTGCGGGCGCCCCCTCTGACCGCTCTCCGCGCCGGCTTTTCTCGGGGAAAGAATCGATCCGCGCGCCAGGCGATCGGCGTCTTGCCCGACCAGCGTCGAAAGGCGCGCGAGAAGGCGCTCGCTTCCGAATAGTCGAGCATCGCGGCCACGTCCGACATCGCAAGCGTCGTATCCGCGAGGAGGTGACGCGCCACTTCGTAGCGCGCATCGTCGACGAGCGCGCGAAACTTGATGTCTTCTCGTTCCATACGCCGTGCCAGCGTGCGCGGCTCGAGGTGGAAAAGCTCGCTCAAAGCCTCCAAGGAACACCGACGCGTGAGGACGAGGGTGCGCAAAAGGCGGCGAAGCCGCTTCTCGAAATTCTCGACGCTGGAGGCCTCATCCGCCTCGAGGCGGTCCTTGACGAGGCTCAAAATCAACGGGTTTGCGTCGCGGACCGGTTGCGTGAGCCAATCGGTCGAGAAGACGATGACGCCATGTTCGGCGCCGAACCGCAAAGGCGCGTTGAACACGCTGTCATAGGGTCTCGTGTTTCGCGGCCGCTGCCGCGGCAAGCCGACCTCGAGGGGTTCCCAGGAAGGTCCGCAGAGCCGGCGCAAGAAATTGAAGAGGCATGCGACCGAAAAATCCACAATTTCCGGCGCACCGGTGATGGAATATTCGAAGATCGTGTAGCCGAGCGAGGCCGTGCCCTTCGAGACCTCGAAAATGGGGACGCCACGCGCATCGTGGATGTGGAAATAGCGAATGAGATTGTCGAGCGCGGTGCGCACATTCGGAGAATTCTCGGCAAGGAGCCCCAGATACCCAAATGATCGCGTCGAGGATGACTGGCCAAGAAGCAAGCCCATGTGATCGCGACGCGTTGCCAGCGCGGCTTGCTCGAAGAGAAGGCCGAGCGTCCGGAAAGGAATGACGTTCTCCGGATCGGTGAGTATCTTTGGATCGAGACCGGCGCCGGCGATGACCGCCGTCGGGTCGGCCCCGAGATCGCGCAGCATCGCCGGCAGCGCCGTCGCCCCGCCAACTCGGATGAGCTCGAGACCATCTCGCCGCTGCATCAATTCACGGCCACAAGCGGCAGTCCGCGCGCCTTCGGTTCACGCTGCCAGGATGAATTCGTTTGCAGTCGCTATTACACGTGATCTTGCCTGCCGGCGCAATATTCGTTGCACGTGCCGGCGCTCGTCAGCAAAAGATCAACCTTTCACGAAGATCTCGCGCGGCAAATTCGCGAGTGGCTCACATCCCCTTTGCGTGATGAGAACCGTCTCGCTGATCTCGATGCCCCACCCCTCCATCCACATGCCGAGAATCGCGTGGAGCACATGGCCTGGCGCCAACACGGTGCGATCCCCTTGCCGCAAGCTGATCGTGTGCTCTCCCCAATCGGGCGGATAGGCGACGCCGATCGAATAGCCGATGCGAGATTCCTTTTTCAGGCCATGGCGCGCGATCGACGCGCGCCAAGCGGCTTCGACATCGTGGGCGAGCTTGCCGGGACCGGCCGTCGCCAAAACCGCTTGCATGCCTTCGAGCACCGCCTTCTCGAGTTCGGAGACCTTGTGTGGCTTTGGGCCAAGCTGCATCGTACGCGCGAGGCCGGCCGTATAGTGGCGGCAAGCGCCCGCGAGCTCGAGCGCCACCGTCTCGTCTTCGGCAAATTTGCGCTCGCTCCACATGAGATGCGGGGCCGAGGCGCTCTCGCCCGCGAGGATCGTGGGCGGCAGGGCGGTGATGTCGCCCGCGAAATCCTCGAGCCCGCCATATTGCGCCGCCTGAATCGCGCCGACCGCATCGCATTCGCGCACACCAGGCGCGATCACTTCATAAGCCGTTCTCACCGCGGCTTCTGCAAGCTTCGCGGCTTTGCGCAGATAAATGATCTCGGCTGGAGATTTCACGGCGCGAATCCAATTCACGAGGAGGCTCGCGTCGACGAATTGCGCATTCGGCAACGCCGCGGTCAGCCGCGCATGAGCCTTCGGCGAGTAGTAATAGGCCTCGAGCTCGACGCCGATGCGCCCTTTTCCCCATCCCTTATCGGCGATCCACTTGCCGATCCAATCCATCGGATGCCGATCTTGCGCTTGGACATGATCTTCCGGAAAGCCGACGATGTTCTCAGGCCTCATCCATGCGGTGAGCCTTCCTCCCACCGCATCCATGGCGCGCCCGATCCATACCGGCTCGCCCTCGAGCGGCACGACCACCATTTGCGGCGTGTAGAACGACCAGCCGTCATAAGCGGTGATATAGTGCTGATTGGCGATATCGTTCACGAGAAGGAGGTCGAGCCCGCGCCGCGCCATCTCGGTTCGGATCTTCTCCAAGCGCGACGCGTACTCGTCACGCGTGAAGGAAGGAGACGCCATGGTTTGCTCCGGTGCTTGGCGGCCCTCGGGGTCCGCGAAAAGGGAAACGCAATGAATTTCGACGCCATCGCGATCGGCCACTCGCCACCAAACGATGTGAACGTCGTCATCGAAGTCCCACTCGGCGGCGAGCCGATCAAATACGAGATGGACAAGGCGGCAGGCACGCTCGTCGTCGACCGCTTCCTCTACACGCCGATGCGGTATCCCGGCAATTACGGCTTCGTGCCGCACACCTTGTCGGAAGATGGCGACCCCATCGATGTGCTCGTCGCCAACACCCGCCCAATCTTCCCGGGTGCGATAATCAACGTGAAGCCGATCGGTGTCCTGCGCATGGAAGATGATGGGGGAGGCGACGAGAAGATCATCGCGGTCCCGTCAGGCCGGCTGACGCAGCGCTATGTCCATGTGGAAAATTACGCCGACTTGCCGAGGATCACTTGCCAACAGATCGAGCATTTCTTCTTGCATTACAAGGATCTCGAGCCTGGCAAATGGGTGAAACTGAGCGGCTGGGGCGATGTGGGCGAGGCGCGCAAGCTCATCAGCGAGGCGATCGCCCGCTCGAAGTGATCCGCGCCACATGATGGCGGTGACTCTTCAAACATCTTCATTCGGCCCGTTTCGCGCGCGGCGGCCGTGCTCACACGGTTGCTTCGCTCTCGCTCTTCAATTTTGCGGTCCCATCAAACGGTGGGAATGCTCCGCGCATAAAATGTGATTGTGAAGGTTCGCGATCCATTGGCGACCCGAAACGGTGAGGTTCAGATACTTCATTCCGTCCTCGAGATGCATGGCGACGCCGTTCCAAAAAAACGCTGGATATTTCTCGATGAGGTCGGCCGGCGACGCATAGCCCAGCTGTCGATTAAGGCCGATCTCCTCGAACTCGAAGAAAAGCGCGTTCGCCTTCCTCGGATACAAGGGATCGCCGAGCTGGCCGATCAGATCGGCGGCTTGGACGAGACGAGCCTCGAGCTCGGCCTTTACGGTATTGCGGCCCGAGCGCGGCGGGAAACGCGTGAATTCGATGGCCTGGGCCACGCGCTCGGCATTGATGGTCGGCGATTTTCCCAAGCGCTCGAAGACGAAAAGCTTGGAACGATCGACGTGATAGGGCGCAAGGGACGCATCGGAAGCGCCGCGGGGCAGCGTGATGCTCTTGCCACTGGTGTCGATCACGAAGGTGGTCTCCGTGTCGGCGCTCAGCACGCCACGCATATAACCGATGTCATGCAAGAGGCAGGCGACGATCAGGTGATCGTAGTCGGCGGGCTCGATGCGCTCGCACAGCGTGCGCCCGCGCAGGATGTCGCGACCGACCATGGTGACGAGGAGCGTGTGCTCGAAGTTGTGGTAGAGCGCGTCGCTTCTGCCGAGGCATTCGATGGTGCTACGGGCGAGCGAGCCCAGCCTCTCCGCCACATGGCTGTAGGACGAGCCGAAGATCTCGTGGAAGTCCTTGGCCAGAAATTTACCGAGCTTCTTGGCCGCGACCGCCGTGATCGTTTTCATGATCATCGCTCCCCGGCAAGGACGATCTTTCCATTACAGTCCCGCTTTCACGCGATGACAACAGGTAGCCTCGAGACGAGGGGATGACTCGAGTGCCGGCAGCAGCCGCCCGTCAAAGGGACGGCGCGGTGCGCGCCTTTTCTTCCACCGCCGAGGAAAGGCGTAGATGCCCAGCCCAAGGCCGGGCAGGACGGAGAGGCCGTGCCCACACGTCATGCCCTCCCCCGTCTCGTTACACTTCGATGGCGGTGGTTACGGCTTGCGTAACGTTTTCTGATAAGCCTTGGGGTCGTTGAGCAGAAACGATGATTTGAGTTTCGCTGAGGTGAGAGGGCCTCGTTTCAAAGCAAAAGCGCATTACGCGTCGGCGCGCCTCTTAGGCGAAGGATGTGCGATGGGACCCGCCCTGCACCCTGAAAGCGTGGTCGTGCGGATCCTCGGGCTGAGCCGTCCATGAAAACTCTTGCGCGGAAATTTTCACTGGGCTTGGTGGCGGTGATTGTCGCCGTCGTTCTCGCGGCCGCCGGTACGCTTGCCTACCCGCATATGGCGGGGCTCCTGTATTATAAGCCACGCCTCGATCGCCTTTTCGCGGAGCTTCACCGGGATCCGGTCCTCATCGGCGCGCTCAGAGAACAAAACGCGGCGCTTGCCGACAAGGACGAGGCGTGGGCGCTTTCGATCGACCGGACCTGGAATGCCGAGCGGCTTCAAGGGGGCGGTCCGCTCCAGCGGGCCATGATGGAGAAGCCCGCCTCGCAGCATCTCAGGCATATCGTGGCGCAGAGCGGAGGCCTCGTGAGCCACGCCTTCCTGATCGACGGCAAAGGACGCATGGCAGCAGAGCCCTTTGTCTCGTTCAATTATTGGCAGTTCGACAAGCCGAAATTCCACTACACGTTCCCGCTGGGACCTGGGGCACGCGATGTGAGTTGGCTCGAGCGTTCATGGGACGGTTCGCATGCCGTATGCTGGCGCGCGGAGACAATGGTCGATCCAGAGGCAGGTCAGCCAATCGGCGTGCTGGCGCTCGAAGTCGACTATTTCCAGCTCGGCTTTTCCGGTTGCAAGGAACAGCCGATCCATACCCCTGAAGAGCGCGCGACGAACAAATCGATCACGCGACAGGGCGGTTAAAGTAATCAGGCACGATATTTCCCTGTAAATACCACAAACTTTCGCCTGCGCTCCAACGGAAGAATGGACGAGCTTTCTTCGGTGTCCTACCCGTTGCGGACCTCGCGAAGCCGGGGCTCTTCGGGCCTGAATTTTTTCTCGGCAAACGGACGGGCTTTGAAAGGCACGCGCCAGCGAATCACCAGTGCGTCGAGAGCCATCGCGTCGGACCTCGGTGCGACCCCCTCAGCGCCCTTTCAATAGTCGGGACCACCTATCCGTCCTGGCCGGGCTTGGCCCGGCCATCCGCGCTTGTCGGCAGCACCATCGAGTTCGCGCATGAGGGAACGGTCGGATCCCTGAAGAATGGCTCACTGCACGTAAATATCCTTGTGAGCCTCGCGCAGGAGGTTCTTCTGCACCTTTCCCATGGTGTTGCGCGGGAGGTCTTCGGCAAAGAGCACGCGTTTCGGGAGCTTGAACTTGGCGAGCCTTCCTTCGAGCGCCTCCAGCACGGCCGCTTCATCGAGCGCCGCACCTTCGCGCTTCACCACGACGGCCGTGACGCCCTCGCCGAAATCGGCGTGAGGGCAGCCGATCACCGCGCTTTCGATGACGCCAGGGATGGCGTCGATCTCCGTTTCGATCTCCTTGGGGTAGACGTTGAAGCCGCCGGTGATCACGAGGTCCTTGCCGCGTCCGACGATGTGGACATAGCCCTTTTCGTCGATCTTCCCGAGATCGCCGGTGATGAAGAAGCCGTCCTTGCGAAACTCGGCTTTCGTCTTTTCCGGCATGCGCCAATATCCTGAGAACACGTTCGGCCCCTTGACTTCGATCACGCCGATCGAGCCTTTCGGCAACGCAGCTCCCGTTTCGGGCTCGGCGATGCGCAGCGTCACTCCAGGGAGTGGGTAGCCCACCGTGCCGGCGATCCGCTCCCCGACATACGGATTTGACGTATTCATATTCGTTTCGGTCATGCCGTAGCGTTCGAGAATGGCGTGGCCGGTGCGCTCCTGCCATTCGCGATGGGTTTCAGCGAGGAGCGGGGCCGATCCCGAAACGAAAAGCCGCATGTGCCGCGTCGCATCTCGGGTCAGCCCCTTGTGGCGCAAGAGGCGCGTGTAGAAGGTCGGCACCCCCATCATGACGGTCGCGCGCGGCATTTGCCGGAGAAGCTCGTCGGGGTCGAGCTTGGGCATGAAAATCATGGAGGCCCCGCTGAACAGAACCGTGTTGGTCGCCACGAAAAGCCCATGAGTGTGGTAGATCGGCAGGGCGTGCAGGAGCACGTCCTCGTCGCTGAAGCGCCAATAGCGCGCGAGCGTTTCCGCATTCGAGGCGAGATTGGCGTGCGAGAGCATCGCGCCCTTGGAACGTCCCGTCGTGCCCGAGGTGTAGAGAATGGCCGCAAGATCATTGGCGGCGCGCGACACATCCTCGAAGTCATCGGGAGCTTGCGCGGCCTTCGTCGCGAGGCTTCCTTTTCCGTTAGCGTCGAGCGTTTCGACTGCCCGAACCTTGGCCTTGCTCGCGAGAGCCTTGAAGGCCTCATGCTTTGCCGGGTCGCCCACGATGAGCGAAGGCTCCGCATCACCGATGAAATATTCGAGCTCCGCTGTCGTGTAGGCCGTATTGAGCGGAAGGAAGACGGCGCCGGCCCTTACGCATCCAAGGTAGAGAAGCAGCGCTTCGGGTGATTTTTCCACCTGAACCGCCACCCGGTCACCGGGCACCACCCCCAACGCCGCGAGCGCATGGGCGAAACGAGCGCTTCCCGCGAGCACGTCGCCGTAGTCCAGCTTTCGCCCTTGCGGGGTCTCGAGGAAAGGACGCTCGTGAAGCGTCGCGGCTTCACGGATGAAGCTGAAGAGATGGTTCGACGTCATTGGAGGCGAGCCTCGATGCCTGGGGTGCGAGCGCGGTCTGATGAAAGGCCGATCCGCCTCTTTAAGCCCCTGATTTTATCGCATCGGGCGGAAAAATGAGAATCCTTCTTGGGAGAAACGCCACATCTCAAGCGCCTTCCTGCGTGTTTTCCTTTAGATGCGTTTCGTCGCCTTGTCCCGCTGAGGCGTTCGCGGGGACACGATGTTGCGCGCCGCGTCGTGCCGACGCCTTTCCATTGCCGCTCTTGCGCAGGTGCCGGCGTACCTGATGGGAGGCCACGACTTCGTTGCGTGTCACGAAGGCCTCATGGTTCGTCTCGATGTCATCGAGCTTGTAGAGGTAGTTGACCATGAGGCCGTGGGCTTCGCGCAACCCGCGTTCCGAGGTGTCGCCTGGCCAGTTCAGGCGCTCGAGCCGCGCCCCATTGCCGAGATGGAAACGAGCGACCGGATCGAGCGGGCGCCCGGAAGGTGATCGCGCCTCGAGGAAATAATGCGCAGCGGCGGCAAGCAGCGCTTCCCGCAAGGTATCGGCCGGGAAATCCGCCCTGAGCCAATCCTCGTTGTCGAGAACTGCAAGCGCCGCATGCTCGCTCTCGGAAAGCCCCGAGCCATCCTCGCGTTTTCGCTCTTCGGCGAGCCAGCGCGCAAAGCCGGGCGCGGGCGACAAGGTGACAAAAGTGGAGAGCCGCGGCAGGTCGCGCTTGAGTTTCTCCACCACCTGCTTGATGAGGAAATTGCCGAACGAGATGCCGCGCAGCCCATCCTGGCAATTCGAGATCGAATAGAAAACGGCCGTGTTGGCCTCCGAGGCCGGTATCGGGACCCGGTCCTCGGCAAGGAGCTCTCCGATCGTGCCGGGCACCGAGATCGTCAGCGCCACCTCGACGAAGATGAGCGGCTCATCGATGAGCTGTGGATGGAAGAAGGCGAAGCAGCGCCGGTCCGGTGGCTCGAGCCGGTCGCGCAGATCCTCCCACGTGCCGATCTCATGAACCGCCTCATAGCGGATGATCTTCTCGAGGATGTTGGCGGGGGTGGACCAATCGATCGGCCGCAGCACCAGAAATCCCGGATTGAACCACGAGGAGAAGAGATGGGTGAAGTCCTTGTCGACGCCTTCGAGTTCCCGATCCTCCTTCAGGGCACGCAACAGTTCCTCACGCATGCGCACCAGCGCGGCCGTGCCGCCCGGCGCGGAGTTGAGCCTGCGGATGAGCTCCTGCCGGCGCGGCTCGGCGGCCGAATGCAAATCAAGTACCGCCTTGCTGGTCGGGGCGGCCCGATAGGCATCGATCGCGACCATGAGGCGTTCGTGGTCGTAGCCGAATTCGTCGACGAGTCGGTGCAGAAAGGCGCGGCGAGCCTCCGTCCCGAGCATTTCGTAACCCGCCAAGATGGCGCTCGCGAGCGCGACGCCCGAGGCTTCACCCCGCCCGGAAAGGAGGGCTTCGCAAAGGCCGGCGAGATCGCTCTCGCTCTCGGCGCGCTGCGCACCGCGCCCGCGGCGCAAGAGCGAGCGCCCGCGATCCGCGATGCTCGCGAGGAGGTCGCCGAAGAAAGTGTCGCTCATGGCGCCCATCCTCAGTGACGGTCCGTGGAAGCACCGCTCGGTGATCCGATGATGCGATTGCTTGAATATATGGCGTGGTTTCTCATCCTGAAACCCGGGCACAAAGGCTTGCTCGCAATCGCTTCGTTGCCGGCGCTCAATCCGCCATTCCCGGCATAGCAATCTCGAGGCCAACCCGTTTTGAGACGCTCCGACGGAATCACTCCCGGCAAGCTCGAGCAAGGCGGTACGCGGGCGAGCGCTTTCAGCCTCGACCGCGATCGCGCCTCAACATAGGCCCCTTGACTTATCGCAATAATGACGCGAGGCCTCGGCCGGTAAAAGCCTCGCTGGGGAGGAGTCTATGGTCTTTGCCGGATTGAATTATCTCGCGGTCTTCGTCGCCGCGATCGGCGCCTTTGCGTTCGGGGCCGCCTATTACGGCATCCTCGGCAAAAAATGGATGGCGGCACTCGGCAAGACCGAGGCCGAGCTCAAGGGGCCGCACGGCAAAATCTCGCCCTTTCCGTTCATCCTTTCCTTCCTGGCCGAACTCGTGATGGCCTGGGCTCTCGCCGGCGTCCTCGGCCATCTCGGCCCCGGTCAGGTGACTGTGACGAACGGCGCCATCTCGGCGTTCTTCCTCTGGCTCGGCTTCGTCGTCACCACGGTCGCGGTGAACAATGCCTACGCGCGCCGCAAGCTCGCGCTCACCGCGATCGATTCGGCCCATTGGCTCGGCGTGCTCGTGATCGAGGGGGTGATCATCGGCGCCTTCGGCATCTGATGCGGGCCTCGCGAGGGCGAACCCGTCCTCCATCACGCTCGACGGCCCTTCCGGATCGGCTCCTGCACTGCCTGCTCGAGCGCCATGCGGATGAAGCGTTGATAAGGGATGCCGGCGCGCCTTGCGCGGCTGCGGACGGCGGTGAGAAGCTTCTCGGGAAGGCGCAGGCTCACCGACTTGTCCTTGGGGCGAAGCTCGAAGCGCATGAGGCGGCCGCCGGAGAGGTCGTATTCCGAGAGATCGGCTGTCGCGACGAAGTCCTCAGCCTCTTCATCGGTTTTAAATGAAGGGATAGGCTTTTTCATAATTTTCAACCTCCGTGCGGTGCATGTATCGAGCGCTGATAGGGCGGATAAGCCTTCCGGCCGGCCCCTTGCGCCAAGTGAACACGACGAACGATCTACGCCCATTGACGGTCGATCCGATGGCGCGAAAACGTCTTTCGCCCTGCGGGTTCTCCCTGTCGGGGAGGATGATCACAGGACCCGCAAACACACTCTCGATTTGATTCATCGAGACTCCATGTTTTTGACACTTCTCTCGGTTGCCCGCGTCCCAATCAAAGCCGTCAAATTCCATCTCGCGCCACCCCATATATGCGTTTGCATATGCGAATGCCATACATGCGTCGTGAGCGCGCGGATAGCTCTTGGTTTCGATCGGCCGCTCAAATTATCGCGATAGCGTTGCAAGCCGGAGTATCGGGCGAGTTTTTCCGCTAGAAGGGCCTGCCTAGGTTCGGATCATTGCGATCGAAAAAGCTCACGTAAGGAGGTCCGCTTGCGCCGACCCAAGAATCTTTCCATGGCGTCGCTTCTGCTCATCGCCTGTTTTGCCGGCGAGCGTGCTTTTGCCCAGCAACCGGGACCCGCCCAGCTTCCCGGCCGCACGATCTCGGCGACGGGCAGAGGCTCGGCTACGGCCGAGGCGGATACGGCGCGGATGACCGTCGTCGTGAACAGTGAGGGCAGCTTCGCTCAAGATGCATTGGCGTCGCAGAAACAGAAATTGAAACGCCTCGTCGAGGCGCTTCGCGGGGTTGGCATTTCGGAGGGGGACATCAACATGACGCCCGCGCAATTCACGCCTCGCTTCGTTTCACCGCCCCTCCTTCCTTCGCCCGTGGCGACCGCGCAACTCAACGCTCCGGCTCAAGGCAATGGGCAGCCGCGAGCGCCGCAGGCCAATAGGAACGGGTTTCAGGTGGCCTCTACGGTCACCCTCAAATCGCGCGATCTCGACAATCTCGGTGCTCTCGTCGATCTCGTCTCGGACAACACCGACAATCATGTGCCGACGATCGCGTTTTTCGTCACGGATCCGAAGCCGTTGCTGGATGAAGCCCGCAAGAAAGCCTTTGATGAAGCCGAGCGTCTGGGTGCGCTCGAGGCGGAGCGGGCAGGTCTCAAGCTCGGCCGGGTTCGATCCGTCCGGGATTTGCCGGCCAATTTACAGATCTCGGAAATCTTGGTAGCCGGTGCCGCCACAGGGAATTCGAACGGGGCTCAGCAGAATTTCACGGCCACGCTCGAAGTCCAGTGGGACGCCGAGCCCTGAGTTGTTTCGATTCACGCGACCTAACGCTCACTAGGCTCGTGTGAGTTCGCTCACGACCGGTGGACGCCTATACAAATCGGAATATCTGTATATTTGCGGAAATTACGAGATGGCGTGCCATCGAACCGACGGCGGGCTCGCATCTGCGTCGACGGCTAGTCGCTTCGGCTTGCGTCCTTTTCGGGCCGGCCGATAATGACGGAAAATGCGCCGCGTCGCCTGTGCGTGGGAGAATGAGATGTCGGAAAAGATTTACGAGGTTCCGTCCGAGGCTGCAAAGCGCGCCTTCGTCGATGTCGAACAATATCGGAAAATGTACGCCGCTTCGCTCGCGGACCCGAACGCCTTCTGGGCCGAGCACGGCAAGCGCATCGATTGGATGAAGCCCTTCACCAAGGCGAAGAACACCTCATTCGGGCCCGGATCGGTCTCGATCAAATGGTTCGAGGACGGCGTCACCAATGTGGCGCATAATTGCATCGACCGGCATCTCGCCAAGCGCGCCGATCAGGTCGCGATCATTTTCGAGGGCGACGATCCGAAGGACGACGCCAAGATCACCTATCGCGAGCTGCATCAGCATGTGTGCCGCTTCGCCAATGTGCTGAAGAAGCATGGCGTCAAGAAGGGCGACCGGGTCACCATTTACCTGCCTATGATCCCGCAAGCCGCCTATGCGATGCTCGCTTGCGCCCGCATCGGGGCGATCCATTCGGTGGTGTTTGGCGGCTTCTCGCCGGACTCGCTCGCAAGCCGCATCACCGACGCCAAATCAAGCATTCTCATTACGGCCGACGAGGGGCTTCGCGGCGGTCGCAAAGTGCCCCTCAAGGCGAACGCGGATGCCGCTTGCGAGAAGGCTGGCGGGGTGAAGACGGTGATTGTGGTGCGCCACACCGGCGCGGCGGTGCCGATGCAATCAGGCCGGGACGTCGTCTACCAGGAGGAGGCCGCGTCCGTGTCGGCCGAGTGCCCTTGCGAGCCGATGAGCGCCGAGGATCCCCTCTTCATCCTTTACACCTCAGGTTCGACCGGCACGCCGAAAGGCGTGTTGCACACGACCGGCGGCTACCTCGTCTTCGTGTCGATGACGCACCAATACGTTTTCGACTACCACGAAGGGGACATTTACTGGTGCACGGCCGACGTCGGTTGGGTCACGGGCCATTCGTACATCCTCTATGGGCCGCTCGCCAACGGCGCGACCACTCTCATGTTCGAGGGCGTGCCCACCTACCCTTCGGTCTCGCGCTTCTGGGAGGTGATCGACAAGCACAAGGTGAACATCTTCTATACGGCGCCGACCGCGATCCGCGCCTTGATGGGCGCCGGCGAGGGCCCGGTGAAGAAGACGTCGCGCCGCTCCTTGCGCCTTCTCGGCAGCGTCGGTGAGCCGATCAATCCGGAAGCCTGGGAATGGTACCACCGCGTCGTCGGCGACGGGCGGTGCCCGGTGGTTGACACCTGGTGGCAGACGGAGACGGGCGGTATCATGATCACGCCGTTGCCGGGAGCCACGAAGCTGAAGCCCGGCTCGGCAACCTTGCCCTTCTTCGGCGTGAGGCCGCAGATCGTAGACGGCGATGGCAAGGTGCAGGATGGGGTCGCGACCGGCAATCTCGTCATCGCCGATTCGTGGCCCGGCCAGATGCGCACCGTGTTCGGCGATCATGAACGCTTCGTGCAGACCTATTTCTCGAGTTTCCCCGGCAAATATTTCACCGGCGATGGCTGCAGGCGCGACGCGGACGGCTATTACTGGATCACCGGACGCGTCGACGACGTGATCAACGTGTCGGGCCATCGGCTCGGAACCGCCGAGGTGGAGTCGGCCCTCGTGCTGCACGCCAAGGTCGCCGAGGCCGCGGTCGTCGGCTATCCCCACGACATCAAGGGACAGGGCATCTATGCCTATGTGACCTTGATGCAGGGCACCGAGGCGAGCGATGCGCTACGCAAGGAGCTCTTCGCCCATGTGCGCAAGGAGATCGGGCCGATCGCGCAGCCCGATCTCATCCAGTTCGCGCCCGGCTTGCCGAAGACGCGCTCGGGCAAGATCATGCGGCGCATCCTGCGCAAGATCGCCGAGGACGAGCACCACGCACTCGGCGACACCTCGACCTTGGCGGACCCGGCGGTGGTCGACGATCTCGTGACCAATCGGCAAAACCGCAGAGCTTGAAGCGGCCTGCACGCCTCCAAGGACGAGCCGGCGAGTGGTGCGCCGATTCGCAGGTCCCCGCGTCCGAAAGCCCCGTTCGGCATCGAATGCGCGGATTTCTCGATCGCCGCCTCGTTCTCGAATTCGGGCGCGCTTCCCAAATGTGATGCTTGAAGGAGAGGATGAATGCCCGATTGGGATGCGGCCCGATACAGGCGCTTCGAGGACGACCGAACGCGTCCCTCCCACGAGCTTCTCGCGCGCGTTCCCCTCAGCCATGCTGAACTGGCATATGATCTCGGTTGCGGCCCCGGGAATTCGACCGAGTTGATCATCGAGCGCTTTCCGCGGGCGCGCGTTATCGGTGTCGACAGTTCCCCAGCCATGCTGGAGGAGGCCCGCCGTCGGCTTCCGGGCACACCGTTCGTAAACGGGGAGCTTTCGGTGTGGACGCCGGACGAGAAGCCGGACCTCCTCTTCGCCAACGCGGTTTTCCAATGGGTCCCCGATCATACCGTCACGCTGAAGCGCCTTTTCGGCAGCCTCGAAAGCGGCGCGGTTCTCGCGGTGCAGATGCCGGACAATCTGGACGAGCCGAGCCATGCCTTGATGCGTGACGCGGCGGCCGATGGCCCTTGGGCGTCGAGAATGGCGAAGGCCACCGCCGCGCGGGGGCGCCTCCCGGACCCGGCGACCTATTACGACCTCTTGAAGCCGCTCGCGGCGAGCGTCGACATTTGGCACACGATCTACCATCACGTTCTCGAGAACGATCACGCGATCGTCGATTGGGTCAGGAGCACGGGGCTTCGCCCCTTCCTCGACGCGCTCGCGGCGGGCGAGGAGCAACCTTTCCTCGAAAGCTATCGCGCTCGCCTGGCGAAAGCCTACCCGCCTCGCATCGACGGCAAGGTGCTCTTGCGCTTCCCACGCTTGTTCATCGTGGCAAAGCGCGCCTAGCGAGGTTTTGCCACCGTACAACTCGCCTTGACGCCCGCAAGAGCGCCACCCAAATCTCGTTCGTCTGGATGGCGGGAGCGGTGGCTGCTCTTCCGCCGAGGGGAGAGGAGCAATGGAGGACGAGCCAAGAACGCCAAAAGGCAGATCGCCGTCTCAGGCGCGTGCCAGAAAAATAAGGGCCGAGATGGAGGAGATCACCAGGCGCACGCAAGACGCCGTGCAGCGTTCGCGTGCGATCATCGAAAAATCGAAGAACCGCCCAGGTCGTGCGAGGATCGACGGCGGTTCGGAGACCGACGTTTGAGGGTTCGCTCCATGCCTCGCCTTTGTTGAGGCTCGCAGGTTTAGTCCGCGGGGCGACGCCGGGGCTTGCGCCGGCCGTTCGTTCCGCTCCAGATCGCCTGTGCTCGGAAGCTCCCCGCCGTGCCGCCGAACCGAGCGGCTCGTTTCCATGAAGTCAAGGCCTTTTCCGAAGCCCAGTTTCGTGCGAAGGCGAAAAGATGGCGCCCAAGAAGCCAATCAATCCAATGGTCAAGCTCGCGCTCGAATTTGCGCCGTTGGCCGTGTTCTTCATCGCCAATGGGCGCTTCGGTATTTTCGTTGCGACGGCGATCTTCATGGCCGCCATTCTCCTCGCACTTGCCATCTCTTATGCGTTGACGCGCAAGCTGCCGATCATGGCGCTCGTCTCGGCCGTGGTGGTCGTCGTCTTCGGCGGCCTCACCTTGGTGTTGCACGATGACCTTTTCATCAAGATGAAGCCGACGATCGTGAACACCTTGTTCGGCGCCGCGCTCATGATCGGGCTTGCGCTCGACAAGCCGCTTCTGCCGCTCGTCCTCGATCAGGTCCTTACGTTGACGCCCGCGGGCTGGCGCAAGCTCACCTGGCGCTGGGCCGTCTTTTTTTTCGTGCTTGCCGCGCTCAACGAGATCGTGTGGCGGAATTTTTCGACCGACACCTGGGTTAACTTCAAGGTGTTCGGGACCATGCCGCTCACGCTGATCTTCGCGCTCGCGCAGACGCCGCTCATCCTGCGCCATGGCGAGGAGACGCAAGGCGGATAGGCTTGGCGCGAACAGGACCACACGGTCACACGGCGTCTGGACTCTCGTCCCGGCGACGCTCTAGTTAGTGGCGCGCTTCTTTGCCTCGCGACCGAGACTCACTTGAAAGGATCCGCAATGCCAGCCGACGACACCTTGCTGAGCCTGATGCGCTCCGTCGACACCCCGACGATCTGCAACGCGCTCGAGCTCATCGCTGGGCGCCGCCTGGGCGAGGGCTTCACGCGCAAGCCGATGGTCGCGGCCGATCCTGGCCTGCCGCCAATCGTCGGCTATGCGAGAACCGCGACGATCGCGGGCGTGTCGGCGCCGAAGGAATCGGCGGACGTGATCAAGGAGCGGCGGCTCGCCTATTACGAATACGTCGCCGCGAAACCTCATCCGGCCGTCGTGGTCATCGAGGACAAGGATGAGGAATGTGGCCTTGCTGCTTTCTGGGGAGAGGTGCAGGTCGCGATCCATCGGGGTCTCAAGGTCGCCGGTGGCATCACCAACGGTTCGATCCGCGATCTCGGCACGATGGACAAGGATTTCCAGCTGCTCGCGGGCTCGGTGATGCCGAGCCATGCGCATGTGCATCTCACCGCCATAGACGTGCCCGTCGAGGTGTTCGGCATGCGCGTCAACCCCGGCGATCTCGTGCATGGCGACCGCCATGGCGCGGTGGTGGTGCCCGCCGACACGATCGGAAGGCTCGCACATGCGATCGACCTCGTGGCCCGAAAAGAGGCCCCGGTGATCGCGGCGGCGCATGCGAAGGACTTCAACGTCGAGGCCTTGAAGCGCGCCTGGTCGGAAATGGAGAAGATCGTCAGTTAGCGAAGAGCAGCGAGTTGCGATCAGGACAGGCGAAACCGTGAAGTGGGCGGCGGTTCGTGGATGGGTTTGACCGATTGTCGGTCACCCACATTTCTCGTTCGGCCCTACTCGAAAAGCGTGGCCAGCTTGGCCATCACTTCGTCCAACAGCTCGGCCGGCAGCATGTCCACCTTGCGGCCCTGGCGCGCGGCAAGATCGAGAACTCGTGGCTGATCACAACGTACTACGCCCGTAATTTTGATACCGCTAATCGGTACGGCGAAACCGATACGGCCGGCGAACTCGCGGCCATTCGTAATCGGCAGGACGACGGGTAATTTCGTCGCGGCGTTGAATATGGCTGGCGTGACGATGAGGACCGGACGATGTCCCTGTTGTTCGCGGCCTGCGGTCGGGTCGAGCGAGACCCGATAAATGTCGCCACGATTCATAGAAGCTCGCGGCCGACGGCGGGCGCATCGACCCATGCGCGATCGCCATGTGAATTTGACTCGTTGTAATCGGATGCAGCCAATAATTCGGCGAGAGTATAATGCGGCCGGGCTTGAGGCTCGACCACCAGACGGCCCTCATCGATCGCAAGGCCGACTTTCGCACCAGGCGCCAAATGCAGCACCTCGAGCAGGGCGGGCGGTACTGCCAACATGACCGAGCCGCCAACTTTGCGCAGGCTGGTGATGTGCATGGGGCTTCTCCGTATGTTATATAAATGTATAACTTATCTTAGCGTTCTTTGCAAGCAAGCGAGATTCTGCCTTCCATCCTCCTCTACCTCTCACGCAATTTTGAGCGCAAATGGAGTGCCTTCGCTCGCGAGCTCGCCACGCCCGATTGCCGCGACGGCCGCCACCATGCGCCCTTCACGACGCAAAAGCTGGTCGGCGACGAAGACGAGGCGAGGATTGGGCGTGGCGCTCGGAGAGGCTTCGCGCAAGCGCCGCGCGATCGCGTCTTCGGTGCGCTGAGGCGAAAGTGCGCAGGCGGCGATGAAGGCGGCTGCCGTCGAGCGGCTGATCCCCGCATAGCAGTGGATGACCATCGGGGCCACCCGATCCCAGCCGCGCACAAAGGCGAGCAATTGCTCGACATGTGAATGGGCGGGCAAGATCATGCCGTCCATGGGCTCGGCGATATCGGAAACCGTGATGAATAAATGGCGGTCGGCCGCGACGCAGACCGGCCGTTCCACCGCTGTGTTCGCGCCGATCAGCGTCACGATGTGCGAGGCCCGCGTCTCTTCGACGGTGGCGTGCAAGCGCGACAGCGGACAGACATGCAAGGTGGACATCAAAGCCTCTCTCGGGCGCTTTCATAGCCGATTCGCAGGACGCCAAGATGGCAAGGATAGGGCGGCCGAATCGCGCCAGCGATCGCTCGCCCGGCGGCCCGCAACATGTTTTTCAACTTGCCGATTTGAGGCGATCCTCCGCGATCCGTGAAAAACGCTCGAGGAAACGTCGCGTCGCCTTGGCGGCCGACCAGGGCTCGAGAAGCTCGCTGTCCACCGGCGTCGGCATGTCGGGGCGCGGAAAATAGCGCTTCGCTTCCGCCAATGAGAAACCCGCGAGATTGACGGCCTCGAGAAAGGCGGCTGTGGCGTCGGCGCGCTTGATCGCTCTTGCGATATGGAGCGGCAGCGCCGGTGGCAAGCCGAAGCGCAGATGCACGGCCGCCATGATGCGGCGTTCCGCTTGGCGGTAATCGTCGGAGAGCATCGCCTTGAAGGGCGAAATCAGATCGCCGATCACATATTCGGCCGCGTCGTGCAGCAGTGCCGCGCGGCGCAGCTGCGCCGGGCCATGAGGTTCCTGGACAAGGAGCAGCGCCTCCACGAGAAGCGTGTGCTGCGCGACCGAAAAAATATGCCGTCCCCGCGTCTGGCCGTTCCAGCGGGCAGTGCGCGCAAGCCCATGCGCGATATCCTCGATCTCGATGTCGAGCGGCGATGGGTCGAGAAGGTCGAGCCTGCGCCCGGACAGCATGCGTTGCCAGGCGCGAACGGAGCCGAGGGAGGAACGAGGGGAAGGCTTCGGCACGGCTCTCACGCCAAGAAAACGGGGTCGCGCGAAGCGAGGCACGCCAGACCGCACGGACCGGGCATCGAGCTCTCGCATTGGGCGCTCATTTAAGCTTCCGACGGTTTGCGTTCGGCGACCATCGCGACCGCCAACTCGGCGCATTCGGCGTGGCGGCAGCAATCGACCAGATGGTCGTTCACCATTCCAACCGCCTGCATGAAGGCGTAAACGATGGTCGGTCCACAAAATTTGAAGCCTTTCGCCGAAAGCGCTTTCGAAAGGCGGCGCGAGACCTCGGTTTCGACGGGCACTTGGTTTCGCTCCCGCCAGGCATTCTGCACCGGGCGCCCATCGACGAAGTCCCAGACGAATTCCGAGAAGTCTCGGGATTGCGCAAGCTCGAGATAGGCGCGCGCCGAGAGAATGGCGCCGTCGATCTTCGCACGATTGCGCACGATGCCGGCATTTTGCATGAGCGCCGCCACCTTCCTTTCGCCGAAGCGTGCCACGCGTTGCGGCTCGAAGCCGTCGAAGGCGCGACGGAAATTCTCACGTTTTCGCAGGATGGTGATCCAGGAAAGCCCGGCCTGAAAGCCGTCGAGCAGAAGCTTTTCGAAAAGCGCACGGCTGTCGCGCTCCGGCACACCCCAATCCGTGTCGTGATACGCGACATAGAGCGGATCCGTGCCCGGCCAGGAACATCGCCGATGACCATCCTCATGCTCGATCGTGCTCATGGGGCCTCACCGGCGGTCGGAAAATCGTAATGCGCCCAAGCCGGTTTCATGGCGTGCAGATCCGCATCGCCCGCCCGCAAAGGAAGCTTTTCGGCGAGCGCATCTGAAAGACGGTCGAGGCGCAAAATCGCGACCGCGCGGCCCTTCCCGGGATCGACCGAGCCGACACGGCCGATCACCTTTCCGCCGGCCAGGATGTCGGCGCCTTCGGGCGGCGCACCGCCGTCGAAGCTCATGGCCGCGACGCGACTACGCGCGGAGCCTCGGTGCTGCGTGCGCGACACCACCTCCTGGCCCACATAGCACCCCTTGTCGAAATCGACACCGCCGAGCTGATCCATCGCGGCCTCGTGCGGGAAGGCGTCCCCATAGGTGAAATCGCGGCCGCCTTGAGGCATCGCGTGCGCGATGCGATGCGCGTCGTAATCGGCGAGCGAGGCCTTGGAGAGTTCGGAGAGATCGGCTACAGGCGCGACAATCCGCCAGCCCATCGGCCCGAAACGTGGGTCTTGGAAGGCGAGCGCGCCTGAACTCGCAGGCGCGGGATCTTCCCAAGCGGCCAGCACGCCAAGCTCGCCCGACAGATCGGCCAGCATCAGCTTCGCCCGCAATTTGTAGAGCGAAAGCCGCTTGAGCAAAGCTTCGGCCACGAGCTTCGAAACATCGACGAGGAACCTTGCCCGGCCATCAGCTTCGGCATTTGCAGGCTGATGCGGGTAGAGGAAGAAATCGGCGATGATCTTCCCTTGCGGCGTGAGCAGCGCGCCATAATGCGATCTTGGGCTCGTGTCGACCGCGCATGTGACGAGGCCGGTGAGGAAACTGACCGCATCCTCCCCCTCGATCGAGATCACGGCGCGATCCGGCAAATGCGCGACGGGCATGATCCATTCCCTGTTGAGGCGTCCTCGATTAAGACGATCACGGCCCGGGCTCAAGGCGCAAATCTCCGCCTTTTGCCTGCCATGCTGCACATATAGGCCTTGGAGCGCAGAGGTTTTACGGCCGAGCTCGCGCGGCGTGGAAGAGCCGCAAGCGGGGGCCCATGAGCATCACCTTGCGTTGCACAAGCGGCGGTTTGGAGGGGTGGCGGCATGTTTTGCGGGACTAGGAAGGTGAGCGAGTGACCTCGTCGACCGGACTCGATATCGAGCCCGAAACAAGCGCCCGGCTCCATCCCGTGGCCCCTCGCGTCCCTCCTGCGCCGCCACCGCGCGAGAAGCCGTTGGGTGGAATAGGCTTGCTCAAAGCCTTGCGCACCAATCCGATCACGATCTGGACACGGCGCCATTTCGAGGAGCCGATCGTGCTGCGTCGCACGATCATCGGCCCGATGTGCGTTGTGAGCGACCCCGGCGCGATCAAGCATGTGCTCGTCGACAACGCCAAGAATTACCGCAAGGGCGTGCTGCAGACCCGCGTATTGCGCCCAGGGCTTGGCAACGGCCTCCTCACGGCCGAAGGGGAGCGCTGGCGCGGGCAAAGGCGCGCGCTTGCGCCCGCTTTCACGCCGCGCCTGATCGAAGGTTTCCAGCCCGCGATGGTGAGCATGGCGGTGCGCCTCATCGAGCGTTGGCGCGCGCTTCCCGACGCGAGCCCGATCGATGCGGCACGCGAGATGACGCATGTGACACTCGAAGTGCTCGAGCGCACGATCTTCTCGGATGGGCTTGCGAGCGAGCCGGCGAGTTTGGCGCAAGCGATCACGCGCTATCTGGACACGCTCGGCCGCGTGCACCCTTTCGATGCGCTCGATCTGCCGTCCTGGCTGCCGCGTTTCGGGCGCGGCAATGGCAGGGAGACACTCGGCATATTCGACCGCGCCGTCGAGACCATCATTGCACGGCGCCGCGAGCTTCTGGCGCGCGGCGAGGAAGCTCCACGCGACCTCCTCACGCTTCTGCTCGAGGCGCAGACGACCGAGAACGGGCTCGCGCCCGACGAAGTGAAGGCAAATATCGCGACGTTCATCGCGGCCGGGCACGAAACCACGGCCAACACCCTGAGCTGGAGCCTTTTCCTCCTCGCCTTCGCGCCTGAGTGGCGCGAGCGGCTCGAACGCGAGATCGACGAGGCGCAAGACGATGTGAAGCTCGGCTCGTCATCGCTCGACCGGCTCGTCATCACCAAAGCAGTGATCGAAGAGGCGCTACGCCTTTATCCACCGGCTGCCTCGATCACCCGTCAGCCGATCGGCGAGGATGAGATCGCGGGCCATAAGGTCACCTCGAAAACACGGGTGGTGATCTCGCCATGGGTTTTGCATCGTCATCGTCGCCTCTGGAACGAGCCCGAGCGCTTCGATCCCTCCCGCTTCCTTCCCGACAAGCGCCAGCGGATCGATCGTTTCGCCTATTTGCCGTTCGGGGCGGGTCCGCGCATCTGCATCGGCGCTGGCTTTGCGCTTCAAGAGGCGATCATTATTCTGGCGGCGATCACGCGGCATTTCCGGCTTGATCTTTCGCCCGGTCACGAGGTGCGACCGGTGCAGCGCGTGACTTTGCGGCCGCAAGGCGGGTTGCCCATGATTCTGCGGCGGCGCTGATCGTGAAACGGGTTCAAGGCATCGAGCGAGTCAACCGCCAGCAGCGGGCTTCACGAGTTCGAGCCCTTTTTGTGCGACGGCGGCGCCGAGCGCGTCCGTCGTTCCGTTCGTCGCGCCCATGCTCCCCGCCACCTGCACGGTCGGATAGGCGAAGTTGATCCCATTCGCGTCGAAGGCCTTCTTGATCATCGCGAGGGCTCGACGCCTTGCCGCGAACTGCACGTCACCGGGCCGGGTCATCATCTTCAATCGAAGCTGAATGGCGAAATCGCCGAAAGCTTGCACGCCCTGCATCTTCAAGGGTTCGAGAATGCCGGGAGCAAGCTCGGGATCATGAGTGAGCTCTTGCCCGACCTTCTTGATGATCTTGCGCGCCTTGTCGATGTCGGTGTCGTAGGTGACGCCGATCGTGAGCTTCTCGACCGCCCAGTCGCGGCTCATGTTCTGGATGGCGCCGAGCACGCCGAACGGCACCGTGTAAATCGGGCCGTTCTGATGACGCAGCTTCACCGAACGCAGACTGAAGGATTCCACCACGCCTCGATAATTGCCGCTCTGGATGTACTCGCCCACGCGGAAGGCATCGTCGAGCAAGTAGAAGATGCCGCTGATCACGTCCTTGACGAGCGTCTGCGCGCCGAAGCCGATCGCAACGCCGACCACGCCTGCGCTCGCGATCAAAGGGGCGATCTGAACGCCGAGGGAGGACAAGCCCATGAGCGCCGCGATGATGACGATCACCACGAAAAGCATGTTGCGCAAGATTGGCAGCAAGGTGCGCAGCCGCGCGCGCCGGCGATCCTCCTCGAGCGTCATTTCGCCCGCGTCGCCCACCGCGTTCACCCTGGCATCGATCACCGCCTTGACGGCGTTCCAAACGAAATCAGCGACCAGAACGACGATCGTTGCCGTGACGGCCCCGCGCACGATGCGCGTGAGAAGCGTATCGCTGCTCGCGATGTTGCCGACATCGACGTGCCAAACATAAGCCAGCCAGAACGTCGCGCCGACGATGAGAAGCGTGCGCAAACCACGCTCGAGGCAAACGGAAGCGACGCTCGCCGGTCCGGCGAGCGCTTGGTCATGGCCAGGCGGGCGCAGGATGTGGTTGACCGAGCGCTGGGTCAGGCGAATTGCCGCCGGCAGGGCAACCACGAGGGTGAGCACCCAAAAGAGCGTCATCGCGCCGGCAACCCAAAGGAGCCAGAGCACGGCGAAGTAAAGGCTGAGCGCCGCCGCCCTCCCGTGCCGGCGATGTCGCGCCTCGGCGCTCTCATCGGCGGGCTCGATCGTCGAAGGCGGCGCGCGCCATGCGCATTCGATGGCGATCGCTAGCAAGACGAGGCCGAGTGTGTAGGCCATGAGCTCGCGTGCTTCGAGCGAGATGCCGAAAAGTGCGGCGTCATCGACGAGAACACGGCCGAAAGCCATCCAGCCCACAATGATCACAAGCCGCAAATACCAGAAGCGTGCCGCTGCCGTCGTCATCGGCACGATGCGAAAGCGCGCCACATCGCGGTTGCGTGGCGCGAGAAGAAAACGCCCGACCGCCAAGGCGAGCCTGATCGCCAGGAAGACGAGAAGATAGCCGAGCAACAGCTCCTTTATCAGATAGGGCCAGTCGAATGCGAGAAAGGCGCCGACGCTGCCCGCCGCGAAGCTCAACACGAGGCCGACCGCAAAGGCGAAGCGCGAACCGACGACGTTGATCCTCTCTCCCACCGTGTCGAGCTTCACCTCCTCGAAGCGGCGATGAAAGCGCGCGGTGGCGCGCCGAAACAGCCATTCGCAGCCGTAGCCGAGGCCAATGAAAACCACGAACCAACGCAGCATGCGCCAAAGCTCTCGGCCCTGAAGCTCGCTTGCGAGCATCTCTCCAGCGTCGCGGAAGTCCTCGCTGATATGGGGCAAGATCGCGATCAGCGAAGCGATATGGGAACGGATACGTCCCAATTGACCCACGACCGCATCGAGCTCGACCGTGTGGTCTGAAGCCTGGTCGCGGTCGTGAAGCTCGGCTTGAGATTTCGCAACAGCGAGGTTTTTGCGCTGGTCAAGCCAGGCGCGAACCTGCGGATCGCCGATGAGATCGAAAAGCTCGCGCACTTTCGGCGGCGGATCGGCGACCGTGGGCGTTGGATTCGCGGCCGACGGGGCCGTTGCCTGCGCAAACGCGGGCGCAGCAAAGCCGAACGCAAGAAACGCGGCCCAAATGATAAAAAGACGCCGCATCACCGGTCTTCGTCGTCCATTTCGCACGCCAGCCTCAGGTCTCGTGAGTTTTGCGACGAAAGCCTGCGTCGCGCAACTTCTGCATCCTTGGACGATCGATCAAGGATCGTTGAGGTCGGCCTTCGCAATTGTCTCGCTTGGCTTCTGCTCGCAATGCCAAAGGCAGCCTATAGCATTCGGCACCGATGGAGATTGGGCTTTCACCCGCGATCCCAAATCATTGCTTCAAGGCGCGGGTCCTGCTCGAAAGCATCAGGCCGACATTCGATGCGCTCACGAGGAAATTCCCGGATCACCTGGGCTCCGAAGGGCCCGAGCCTGATGCGCCAGGTCTCGGCTTTCTTTGGCGACCGTCCCACGAATGAAGCGGGGGACAAGAGCGCCAGGTTGGCGCCTTTCGCAGGATTGCGCACGGATTCGTAGCGGATCAGGGCGATCCCTGCTTCGCGAGCAGATTGTGCCAGCGTTTGGCAGGGCTCGTAATCGCAGGGCTGGGTCCAGGCGGCACGATCTCGGTCGAGAGGGGCGCTCATCAGATCGAGAGCGGCAGATGTCCTGACCGGAACATCGAAGGCGGTAAATTCGCCGGGATTTGCCGGCCACGGCGTTTTCGGCGACTCGGCGAAAAACAACACGCGATGGAATGCCATCTGGACGGCCGCGGTCCGGGACCTTTCCGCGTCATAAAAGACGCCGGGCGTTCTGCCGGCGCGACGAAAGCGAGAGCCTCTCGGGTAGACAGCGCCATAGCGGAAAGGGGCGGCCATCAAATAGTGCAGCTCTCGCGCTTCGAGAGGCAGATGTAGCTTTGTGTCTTCGAGAAGCTCTTCGAGCAGCGCTCGATCCTTCCTGTATCGACAGCGCCGGGGCATTGGTGTATCGAGCCCGCTCAAAATCAAAACAGCACGCCGAAAAGCCGGGTCCCGCGCAAGCACCGACCCATCGGTAAAGGACCTTGGCCATGAATATCATCGAGACGCTTGAGCGCGACGAGATCGCCAAACTCACGGCCGCGCGCCAAATTCCGGATTTCCAGCCGGGCGACACGCTTCAGGTGAATGTGAAAGTTGTGGAAGGCGAGCGCAGCCGCGTGCAGGCCTATGAGGGCGTTTGCATCGGGCGGGCGGGATCCGGCATCAACGAGAACTTCACCGTCCGCAAGATTTCCTATGGCGAGGGCGTCGAGCGCGTCTTTCCGGTGTACTCCCCGATGATCGAATCGGTGAAGGTGATCAGGCGCGGCAAGGTGCGTCGCGCCAAGCTCTATTACCTGCGCGACCGGCGCGGCAAAGCGGCCCGCATTGTCGAGCGTACCGAGACGGCCGATGCGAAAGCCGCTCGCGCGGCGCAGCAGTCGAGCAAACGGGCGACGACGAGCGAAGCCGCCGAATAGGGTTTCAGCTTCCGGTCGAGCCGTAGCCGCTCGCGCCGCGCGCGGTCTTCGTCAAGGCGTCGGCTTCGCGGGGCGTGACGCGCGTGACCGGCGCAATCACGAGCTGCGCGATACGCGAACCGCGCGCGATCTCGAAGGCTCGTTCGCCGAAATTGACGAGCAGCACCGAAACTTCACCACGGTAGTCGGCGTCGATCGTGCCCGGCGCGTTGAGCACGGTGATGCCATGCTTCAACGCGAGGCCCGAGCGTGGCCGCACTTGGCCCTCATGGCCTTCGGGGAGCGCGATCACGATGCCACAAGGCACGAGCGCGCGAGCCCCGGGCGCGAGCCTCAACGGCTTTGCCGCATCGACTGCCGCGAGGAGATCGAGCCCTGCAGCGCCCTCGGTCTCGTAGCGCGGCAAGGGCAGGTCTTGCGCGTGCGGCAGGCGCAGGATGTCGAGAGTAAGCGGCGCCTGCTTAAGGACCCGACTCATCTCGAACCCTCGATGAGCGCCGCCATTCGCTCGACAAGCCGGCGTGCCACCTCGGCCTTGTCGAGTGTGGGCCAATCCTCGACCCCGTTCGCTGTCACGAGGTGGACCGTGTTGCGCTCGCCACCCATGACACCCGCTTCGCCGCCCACGTCATTCGCGACGATCATGTCACAGCCCTTGCGCGCGAGCTTGGCGCGCGCATGGTCGAGCATCTTTTCGGTCTCGGCCGCAAAGCCGATGACGAGGCGCGGACGGCGCGAATGGTGACCGATCGTCGCCAAGATGTCGGGATTCTCGATAAGGGCGAGCGTAGGCGCGGATGTGCCCTTTTTGATCTTCTGCCAAGCCGGCTCGACCCGCCAATCCGCGACCGCGGCGCAGAAAACCGCGATGTCGCAAGGCAGCGCGGCCTCGACGGCGGCGAGCATCTCGACCGCCGCTTCGACATGGACGGTGCGAACGCCCGCGGGATCCGGGATCGACACGGGACCTGACACCAGCACCACCTCGGCGCCCGCCGCCGCCGCGGCGGCCGCGATGGCGTGACCTTGCCGGCCGGAGGAGCGGTTCGAAAGAAAGCGCACGGGATCGATCGGTTCGAGCGTCGGCCCGGAGGTGACGACGACGCGGCGGCCGGTGAGCGGTTTCCCTTTCGTGACGACGCCCAGCATCGCCTCGATCGCGTCCGCGATCTCGACAGGTTCGGCCATGCGACCGGGCCCGAACTCGCCGCAAGCCATCTCACCCTCGCCGGGCCCGACGAAGCGCACCCCGTCCCCCTCGAGGCGCGAAAAATTTCGTTGGGTCGCGGCGTGGAGCCACATGCGCACATTCATGGCGGGTGCCGCGAGAATCGGCTTGTCGGTCGCAAGCAGTGCGGTCGAGGCGAGGTCATTCGCCGCCCCGCTCGCCATCTTGGCCAAAAGATCGGCGGTCGCGGGCGCCACCACAAGAAGATCGGCGTCACGCGATAGCTCGATATGGCCCATCTCGGCTTCGTCGGTCAGCGAGAACAGGTCCTCATAAACCTTGTCGCCGCTCAGGCTCGAAAGCGCGAGCGGTGTGACGAACTCCTTGCCGGCGCGCGTCAAGATGCAGCGCACCGCAAGGCCGCGCTTTCGCAGCGCGCGGATGAGCTCGAGCGTCTTGTAGGCCGCGATCCCACCCCCGATGATCAGGAGAACGCGCTTCATAAAAGCCTCATGACGCGCCAAGGCGGCACGTTTCGATTGGCGAGAGCATAGCCCTGTTCTGAATCGAGCTCGGCGAAGATCATGCTGAACTGGTTAACAGGCGCCGGCGCAGCGCTCAAGCTGCGGCGCCCGTCCACGGGATCACGTCCACGCCGACATCGATCTCCTGCTCGCCCGGGCCGAGAAGAATGCCGTGGATCGGCGAGATGTCGTCATAATCCCGGCCGATCGCGAGGACGACATGCTCGTTCGCCACCTCCCGGTCGTTGGTCGGATCAAAGCCGATCCAGCCTTCCTCGGGGCCGCACCAGACAGCGACCCAGGCATGACTCGCATCCGCGCCTTCGAGGCACTCCTTTCCGGGCGCAGGAACGCTGCGGATATAGCCGCTGACATAGGCAGCCGACAGGCCAAGGCCGCGCAAGCCCGAGATCATGACGTGGGCAAAGTCCTGACAGACGCCAACCCGTCTTTCGAATGCTTCGAGGAGCGGCGTCGAGATCACGGTCGCTTTCGGGTCATAGCGGAAATCGGCTCGCATGCGATGCATGAGATCGGCTGCCGCTTCGATGATCGCCCCGCCCTGCCGAAAGCTCTTGCGCGCGTAAAGCGTGATCGGCTCCATGATGGGGGCGAGTCGGCTCGGATAGATGAAGTGCGCGGGGGAGGAAGGCGCGAGCGTGTGCGCCGCGAAGGCTTGGCGACTGACCTCCTCCCATGCGGGGCTCGTGCGCAACAATGAAGGCTCGTCGCGCCGGACCTCGACACGCGAACGTGCCTCGACGCGCAATTGCCGATGCGCGGTCTCGAGCGAGACATCGACCACGCGATTGCCGAAGAAGTCCTCGCGCTCGTTGCGCGAGATCGGCAAGGGCTTCATCTCGAGGCGCGCCGAGAGCACGCGTTGATGCTGGTCGTCGCGCGGCAAGAGACGCAGCGCGCAGCGCGCGAACGCGACCGGCGCGTCGTAGGAATAGGTGGTGATGTGGCGGACGTCGTAGATCACGCAACATCCGGTTGTTTCTCGGCGCGTGTCGCGCTCGGTCCTTGCAGGAAATAGCGGGAAGCGAGCGCCTGGGCGAGTTTCATGATGCGCTGCTCGATGGCGAGAACCCTTGCGCCATCGAGCTCTTCGGCCTCGATCACCGCCAACTCGGAATTGAGACTCATGCTCATGCGCCGTGGCGTTTCGAGAATGCCGTCATTGCGCAACACCGGAAGATCGGCGAGATGCGCATCGATTTGCGCCAACTGAAAGGCGACCGAGCGCGGGTTGTAAGGGTCGAGCAGCACCATGTCGCGTGCCGGCGCGAGCGCGACGCCGGCGCGGTAGCGCGACCGATAGGTGATCTGCGAGTCGATGAGATCGAGCACCACGTCGAGATCGTCCGCTGTGGCTTCCGAGGTGGCGAAGATGCGCGCGAACCGGCAGGTCGCGATGGCGCGTTCGACGCGCCTTCCCATGTCGAGGAAGCGCCAGCCGGCGACGCGGTTGATGTTCTCATGCATCAGGCCCGAAAGCGCGGCGAGCGCCCGCAAGGCCTGATCGGCACGATCGAAGGCCTCGACCTCGGACGGCAGCTCGGTGTCTGCGATGGCGAGCCTCGCCTCGAGGGCGACCACGAGCCGCCAGGCATCCGGCGACAAGCGTTCCCGGATCACGGACGCGGTGCGCAGCGCCTCGCGCGAGAGCGAGACCGCCGAGCCGTAATTCTCGCCTTGATGCAAGGCACTCGAGGCGAAGGCCGTCGCGGAGCGGTGCTTCTGCGATTTCGGCACGGCGCCCCAGGCGATCAGCAGACGCTGCAGGCGTTCGAGCGTCGGACGCGTGCCGCGCGAGATCGAGTCCGTCTCGATCGAACGGCCGCACAAACATCGGATCAGGCGAAGCGTCGCCTCCGCACGTTCGAGGTAACGGCCGAGCCAGAAAAGATTGTCGGCGGCGCGACTCGGCAACGTGCCCATGAGCCGGCGCACCTCCACGGCCTCGCTCTGCGGCAACAGCGTCACCATTTCGGCCGGTTTTTCGCCGAGCACCCACACATCGGCCGAACGCACGCCTTCGCCCATCGAGAAAGCTCGGGCATCGGGCTCGTCGGAAATGCGGCAAAAGCCGCCCGGCATCACGCGCCAACCCTCTGGCGTGGCGGCCGCGAAGACGCGCAAGGTGAAGGGCCGTGGCGAAAGCCGCCCGTCCTCCCAGAAAGGAGTTGTCGATAGCTTCACCACTTCCTGGCCGATATAGTCGCCTCCGCGCTCGCGCATTGCCGCGATCAGCCGCGCGCGATCCTGTGGCGCGAGCTCGCTGCCGAGCGCGGTCGAGGCCGGCGCGACGCCCGGCACCCCGTCCCCGAAGGCGCCACGGATCGCCATATCATCAAGGCGCTCGATCACCTCGTCGCACTCGCGCTTTTGTCCGCACCACCATGTGGCGACGTTCGGAAGCTTGAGCTCCTCGCCGGCGAGGCAGCGGCTCAACATGGGGAGGAAGCTCAGCAAGGCGGGCGCTTCCACGATAGCCGAGCCTGGCATGTTCGCCATGACCACATTGCCGTCGCGCAGCGCTTGCGTGAGGCCCGGCACGCCGAGCCTCGAGGCCGCGTTGAGATCGAGCGGGTCCGTGAAGTCGCCATCGACGCGCCGCCAAATGACGTCGGCGCGTTTGAGGCCCGCGATGGTGCGCACGTGCACGCGTCCCTCGCGCACGAGAAGGTCGTCTCCCTCGACCAGAAGGAATCCAAGATAGCGAGCAAGATAGGCCTGCTCGAAATAGGTCTCGCTCAGGGGCCCAGGCGTCAAAAGGCAGATGCGCGGTTCGGAACGCTTTGCCGCTGCGCGCAACCCTGCCCGGAAGGCTTGAAAGAAGGGAGCGAGGCGTTCGACATTCATCTCGTTGTAGAGGTGGGGCAAGGCGCGCGAAAGCACGAGCCGGTTCTCGAGCGCGTAGCCGGCGCCCGAAGGCGCCTGGGCGCGATCGCCCAACACCCACCATTGTCCGTCAGGACCGCGACCGAGATCGGCGGCATAAAGGTGAAGGTGGCGACCGCCTGGGGGCTTCACGCCTTGAAGTGGGCGCAGGAAATTCGCGCTTCCCGTGACCGCGGCGGCCGGGAGATCGCCGCCGCTCACGAGGCGACCTTCACCATAAAGATCGTGGAGCACGGTTTCGAGAAGCTCGGCGCGCTGCGCAATACCCGCGGCGATGTCTCGCCACTCGCCTTCACCGATGAGAAGCGGCAGGTGGCTCAACGGCCAGGAACGCTCGCCCGTTTCGCCATAGACACGGTAGGAGATGCCCATGTCGCGGATGTGCCGATCCGCCGAAGCGAAACGGCGCGCGATCTCGGCGGCATCGAGTTCAGCGAGGCCTTGCAGGAAATGCAACCAATGCGGGCGCGGGTTACCGTCCTCGGCGAGGAATTCGTCGCGCACGCCCGGCAAGCTCGCATAACCTGTCGTCCAGCCGAGAAGGCGCCTCTCGGCACCACGGCCACGGCTTGCGGCGGCGCTCGGGCGGTCGGGAGCCAAGCTAGCCGGGCCTCCTCAGGTCGAGCGTCAAAGGGAATTCTCCCGGTCGTGTCTCGGGCGGCAGCTTGATTCGCCCCGCAGTATGGCCGCGATCCTCGAAACGGACGAGACGGCGGGCCTCGGCCTCGCGCGAATTCACAGGAAAAACGCTGGGGTTGCGACCCTCTGGGTGGCCCGAATGATAGACGCAGCCGGCGAGCGACAAGCCGTTCCAGCAGTCGACGAGATCGAAAATCAAAGGCGTATCCGCTGCGAGCGTCGGATGAAGTCCCGAGGCTGCCTGCCAAGCCTTGAAGCGAACGCCGGCCACCATCTCGCCTGCAACACCGGTCGATTGAAGCGGCACGCGGCGTCCATTGCAGAGCACGATGTGGCGCGAAGGCGTGAGCCCGCTTACCTTCACCTGCAGGCGCTCGACCGAGGAATCCACCGGCCTTGCGGTGCCGCCCGCCGAGCTTTCCTCGGCGAGCACAGGCCAGGGCTCGAGCGCCTGACGAAGCTCGAGGCGCAGGCCTTGCCGCTCGATCGCGCCGTACAGCGGAAAGCGGAATTCGTGCTGCGCCTCGAACCATGCCGGATCGAACGCATAGCCTGCGTCCTTGAGCTCCCGCAGCACCTCGAGGAGATCTGCCCTGATGAATTCCGGCAGCATGAAACGGTCGTGGAGCGCCGTTCCCCAGCGCACCAGATCGCCGCGCCGGGGCTCGCGCCAAAACCACGCGATCAGCGCGCGAATGAGAAGCTGTTGCGCGAGGCTCATTCGCGCATCCGGTGGCATCTCGAAGGCACGCAGCTCGACGAGACCCAGCCGCAGGCCTGAGGCTTCGGGCGGGTAGAGCTTGTCTATGCAAATCTCGGCGCGATGCGTGTTGCCCGTCACATCGACAAGAAGATGCCGGAAGAGCCGGTCGCAAAGCCACGGCGGCACCTCGTCATGGCCAGAGCCAGGCACCTTCGCCATGGCGATCTCTAGCTCGTAGAGCGCGTCATGGCGGCCCTCATCGACGCGCGGCGCCTGGCTCGTCGGCCCGATGAAGAGCCCAGCGAAAAAATAGGAGAGCGCGGGATGGCGCTGCCAGTAAACAAGGAGGCTCTTCAAGAGATCGGGACGCCGCAAAAAGGGCGAGTCGGAAGGCGCCGCGCCTCCGAGCACGATGTGATTGCCTCCGCCCGTTCCGACATGGCGCCCGTCCATCAGGAATTTTTCGGCGCACAGCCTCGTTTGGCGCGCATCCTCATATACGCCAAGAGTCGTGGCGACAGTCTCGCGCCAGCTCGAGGCGGGATGAATATTCACTTCGATCACGCCTGGATCGGGCGTGACCTTGATGACGCGAAGCCTCGGATCGAAGGGCGGCGCATAACCCTCGAGCCTGACCGGGAGCTTCGTCGAGCGTGCCGTTGCCTCAATCGCGCTCACCAGGTCGAGATAATCCTCGAGCCGCGCGATCGGCGGCATGAAGACACGCAGCGCACCTTCATGCGGCTCGACCGTGATCGCGGTCCGCACAGCCTCCTCGGCGCCACCCGGCGCTGTTCTTTTCGGCGCTCGTGCCTCTTGGCCGGACGCGACGCTCGCTGAAGCGCCGTTGCGCTCATGGCAAGGTGCGTCGAGCAAGTCGCGCGCTTCGAGGGGGTCTTGCGCGATCACAAAAGGATAATCGGCGGGGGCGAGCCAGGGAAGAGAGGTGAGCGGCAGGCGCGCGCCCAATGGCGAATCGCCCGGAACGAGAATGAGACGCTCGCGCCGCAATCGCCAACGTCCGCTTCTCCATTGCGCCGCCGCCTCGCAATTGTCCCCGCTGTCGGCGCGCCGGATAGGCAGGACGTATCCACGCGGATTCTCGAAGCCCTGCGCGAATGCACGCTCGAAGCGAGCGCGTGACTGTGCATCCTGGATCTTCGAATCCCCAGTGGTGGTATTGACCGGAAGCTCGCGCTCTTTTCCGCGCCAATAGGCCTCGTCCTCAAAGGCCGCAACGACGTGATCGGGCGTGATGCCGAGGCGTTCGGCGAGGCGCTTCGCAAAGGCCTGGGCGTCCGGAAGGCTCGAGCTTGGGCCTGTGCCATCCCGCGCGATCAGCGAGGTATCCTTCCAGATCGGCTTGCCGTCCTGGCGCCAATAAAGCCCGAAGGCGAAGCGCGGCTGGCTTTCGCCCGGATACCATTTGCCCTGCCCGTGATGCAGAAGCCCGCCCGGCGCGAAGCGCTCATGCAAACGCCGAATGAGCTTGTCGGCGAGCGCGGGCTTCGTCGGGCCGAGCGCGGCCGTCCTCCATTCGGCGGCCTGGAAATCATCGGCCGAGACGAAGGTCGGCTCTCCTCCAAGGGTTAGGCGAACATCCTGTGCCGCGAGATCCTGGTCGATCGCTTCTCCGAGCGCCTCGAGCTTGCGCCAGCACTCTTGTGAGAAGGGCTTCGTCACGCGTGGCGCCTCGTTCACGCGCTCCACATGGAGTGTGAACGTGAGATCGCCCTTGGCGGGCTCGACCACACCCGAGACCGGCGCGGCAGATTCGTAATGAGGCGCCGCCGCAAGCGGCAGATGACCCTCCGCGCACAAGAGCCCCGAGGTCGCGTCGAAACCGATCCAGCCCGCGCCTGGCAAATAGGCCTCGGCCCAGGCGTGGAGGTCGGCGACGTCTTTTCTCGTGCCTTTCGGTCCTTCTGGCGGCTCGGTATCGGGCCGAAGCTGGACAAGATAGCCCGAGACGAAGCGCGCAGCGATCCCGAGCCGGCGGAGGAGCTCGACCAGAAGCCAGGCCGAGTCGCGGCAAGATCCCGAGCCGAGCGACAACGTCTCCTCCGGTGCTTGAACGCCGTGCTCCAGGCGCACGACGTAACGCACGGCCTGATGCACGCGCTCGTTCAGCTCGACGAGGAGCTCGATGGTCGGGCGCGGACCTTTCGGGAAATCGGCCAAGAAAGCATCGAGCTTCTCGCTCGGCGCTTGCGGCTTCAAATAGGGCGCGAGCTCGGCGCCGAGCTCTTCCGGATAGGAGAAAGGAGATTTCTCCGCGTAAGGCTCGATGAAGAAGTCGAAAGGGTTGATCGGCGCCATTTCGGCGGTGAGCCCGACTTCGACCTCGAACGCGGTCGTCCTTTCCGGGAGCACGACGCGCGCGAGCCAATTGCCGAGAGGGTCCTGCAGCCAGTTCACGAAGTGTCGCGCGGGCGAAACCTTCAAGGAGTAGCTCGGCACGCGCGTTCGGCAATGGGGCGCCGGCCGCAGCCTTACCGTCTGGGCTCCAAGGCCGATCGGACGGTCATATCGGTAGCTCGTGACGTGCCGCAGCGCGACGAGGATTCCCAATCAAGCCATCCTTCCACGCGTGACAGAAAGGCCCACGCGAAGCATGAATAGTGGGGGCGAACGGCCGTGACAATGCTTGGGTGTAAAACGGGCTCGCGTGGCATTGGCGGCAGGCGCCACCTGCAATCGGCTTCTCGGGGCATTTCAACAGGAAGAGAAACGCGGAAAGGCGGGACAGGACGGAGTTGGCCGACACTTCCATGTGACCGACGGATGGCGTTCATAGTTCGGCGTGGAGCAAAGCATCCAGCGGGTGACACGTGGTAGAGCGAGCGCACAGCAAAGGGTCGGCGCGAGGCACGAAGATGCGAGCAAGCAGTTTCACCCCCAAAGAGCTCAACGACGGTTTCGTCGTGGCGATCAACATCGAGGCGAAGCCAGGTGAATCGGAAGAGGTCGCCGCGATCCTGGAGGGTCTAGTTGAGCCCACCATGGCCGAGCCGGGCGTCAAGCTCTTCCTTCCTTATCGATCGCCGACTTCGCCCTCGTCGTTCTTCATCTTCGAGCTCTACGTCGATGAAGCCGGCTGGGGCGCGCATCAGGAGACGGAGCATTTCAAGAAGGCCGTGGCCGAACTCTTGCCGCGCGCGACCAAGCGCGAGCGCGTCCCTTTCATTCCTTACGTGGCCGCGCTGGAGTCTGCCGCCTCGAAATGAAGGGCTTCGCTTCGATTTGAAAACCGTCTCGGCAAGGCGTCGGCCTGATCCCATCTAGAGAAAAGGGTTGGGCGAAGAGGGGGAAGAAAATATCCTTGGTGCCCGCCTTCCGCGCGCATGAGTGGAAATGGTCTTCCTAACCTCTACGTTGCTCTTCCGGCGAAAGCAGGAGTCCAGCGTGAGGTGGGCCTGCGAGAATTGGGATAACGACGTCCTGGACCGAGCCAAGCGTTACCTTCTCACAAAGGGCTTGCACGACCTGTGAGATTTCGCCTTAAACCTTGGCGAATAATTCGCGGACGCTAGGCCACCGATGACGCGCAAGACGAACCCCTCCTATGCCGACCCCGCCTGGTGCGAGGCGCAATACAATCCGCGCGGCGCGGTGCCGAACGCGACCGAGATCTACGCGCGCTGGCCGGTCGAGTCGGCGCGTGTGAAGAACAAGCTTTCCCCTGTCGGGATTCGCTACGGCGCTCATGCGCGGGAAATGTTGGATTTGTATCGCGCGCCCAACGCGCGCGGCTGCCTCGTCTTCTTCCATGGCGGCTATTGGCGCGCCTTCTCGAAGGATGACTTCGCGTTTTTGGCCGAGGCCCTCGTCGAAGCGGGTATCACGGTCGCCATGCCGAGCTATCCCCTCTGTCCAGACGTTTCGCTCGACGCCATTGCCAAAAGCTGTGTGAGCGCGATCGTGAAGTTGTGGCGCGACGCGCTTTCGCCCGCCGAAAGGGCAAGGCTCGTCGTCTGCGGCCATTCGGCGGGCGGCTACCTCACCGGGGCGCTCTTCGCCACCGATTGGGCCGAGCGCGGGCTGTCGCCAACGCCTTTCTGCGGCGGCCTGTCGATCTCTGGCGTCTTCGAGCTCACGCCGCTCGTGAACACGACGATGAACACGGCGATCGGGCTCACCAAGGAGACGGCGCTGGCCTTCAGCCTCGGCGCCTCGTGCCCGCATGTCGCGGCGCCCCTGGTGCTCTGCGTCGGCGAGCAGGAATCCCCTGAATTCCACCGCCAAAGTGCCGAGCTTGCCCGCGCCTGGCCGGAAGTGTGCCGGGCACCGGTCACCATCCCGGGCCGGCATCACTTCGATGTGGTCGAGGAGCTCGGCCGCGCCGGCACGCCCGTGTTCAAGGAGGCGATTTCCCTCCTGGCTTGACCCTTCTGGCGTCGTCTGCCACGAATTTCGCCGATCCGCCGCAGTGTTCGAGGAGAGGCGAAATGAGCCGCGAGGTGTTCATCTGCGAGGGCGTGCGCACGCCGATCGGCCGTTTCGGAGGCGCGCTCGCGCGGCTGCGGGCCGATGATCTGGCGGCCACCCCCATCAAGGCGCTCATGGCGAAGCTGCCGAAGGCCGATTGGGGCAAGCTCGACGAGGTCGTGTATGGCTGCGCCAATCAGGCGGGAGAAGATAACCGCAACGTGGCGCGCATGGCGCTTTTGCTCGCCGGCCTGCCCTACTCGACGCCGGGCTCCACGGTGAACCGCCTCTGCGCCTCGGGGCTCGACGCGGTCGGGCTTGCGGCGCGTGCCATTCGGGCGGGCGAGGCGGATTTCATCATCGCGGGCGGCGTCGAATCGATGTCGCGCGCGCCCTTCGTGATGGGAAAGGCCGAAACCGCCTTCCAGCGCTCGGCGGAAATTTTCGACACCACGATCGGGTGGCGCTTCGTCAATCCGAAGATGCAGGCGAAATACGGCATCGATTCCATGCCCGAGACGGGCGAGAACGTCGCCGAGCTCTTCCAGATCTCGCGCGCCGATCAGGACAAATTCGCCTTGCGCAGCCAGCGGCGCACCGCGAAGGCGCAAGCCGACGGCTTCTTCGATGGCGAGATCATCCCGGTCGAGGTGCCGGCCGGACGGGGCGCGACGACGAGCGTTGCCAAGGACGAGCATCCCCGCGGCTCGACGACGCTCGATGAGCTCGCCAAGCTCAAACCCATTGTGCGCAAGGAGGGTGCGGTGACCGCCGGCAATGCGTCCGGCGTCAATGACGGCGCTTGCGCCCTCATCCTCGCAAGCGAGAGCGCCGTGAGGGAGCATGGTCTTGCGCCAAAAGCTCGGGTGCGCGGCATGGCGGCCGCCGGCGTCGAGCCCCGGATCATGGGCATCGGCCCCGTGCCCGCTACCCATAAGCTTGCCCATCGTCTCGGCTTCAAGCTGGCGGAGATCGACGCCATCGAGCTCAACGAGGCTTTCGCGAGCCAGGCGCTGGCCGTGATCCGTCAATTGCACCTTCCCGATGACGCCGAGCACGTGAACCCGAATGGCGGCGCGATCGCGCTCGGGCATCCGCTCGGAGCTTCGGGCGCGCGTCTTGCGCTCACGCTCACACGCCAGCTCGAGAGGATGGGCGGCACGCTCGGCCTTGCGACCTTGTGCGTCGGCGTCGGCCAGGGTGTCGCGCTTGCGGTGGAACGCGTGCACTGAGCGGGAGAGCCGCGATATCTCAAACGACTTCAACTCTTTTCGGGGATTTGGCGCCGCCAAAAGGCCGAATTCGCGTAAGATGAAGCCGGCCGTGGAATGCACCGGCATTCCGCTCGAGAACGCACGGAGAACGCGAATATGAGGAATCGATGCGCGCGGGTACTGGCGGGAGTGACGATGGCCCTTGCGCTTTGTCCTTCGCTCGCCTTCGCACAGAAGACCAGCGGCAAGGAGGAAGACGGTCCGCCGGCCGTCCAGATCGGCAAGGAGAAGCTCTTTCCGGTCAACACGAATTGGGTGGCCGATTCGCTTGACGGCAAGCAACTATGGAGCGGGCCTGATCGACCTTCGATCTATGTGGACAAGCAGCTTCGCATGAAGGGCTTCGACGGCTGCAACTTTTTCTCGGTGACCGCTTATCCGCTAAAGGCGCAAAAACTCGTCGTCGGCCCGCTCGCGATCGCGAGGCAGAACTGCGGCAACGTCGCGGCCGAGCGTAGCTTCTTGAACGCGGTGCGCGGCGCCAAGGAGTGGGACATGGAGGGGGCGAACACGTTGATCGTCAAAGGGCTTGGCGGAACGGTGCGCTTCGAGCGGGGGCTTTGAGATGCGAAGAACAGAATCTCATTCTTGGCGCCGCCAACCTCTGATATGGGCGGCGGCAATCTTCTTCGGCCTCATCAGTCTTTCCTGCCCGCAGGCGAAGCCTCTCGATGCACCCGATACGATTTTATCGGCTATCCAAGATCGGGGCGCGCGGAACATCGTCGCGGAAATGAACCGCGGCAAGGGGCGCGTCTGGGATAAGGTGCTTGACAAGATAGAAACGGGCGATCGGAAATGGCTCGAGGTAGCTGCTTCGCTGCGCGAAGGCACCGACGCCGGCACTAGTGAAGGTTTGTCCATAGCGGTCGCCCATGCCTTGCTGCATGCGCCGGAACGCGTGCTGGCGATGACCCCGGGCCTCTTCCAGCTCGACGACATCTGCACGATGCCCGACATCGAACCGCCGCTGCCGCTGTACCGCAGCTATATCCTCAAGGCCAAGACCGCGCTGGCGGGTGTGCATCAAGCCGAACTTCGCGAGGTGCGCGATCGATGCGTGGAAGCCTTTGACGCCCTGCCCCCCTCTCCATGAATCCCACCTTCTCGAACCTGACGACCTCGATTTTCGAGGTCATGTCGCGCCTGGCGCGCGAGCATCAGGCCGTCAATCTCGGGCAGGGATTTCCGGATGATCCGGGGCCTGAGGATGTGCGCCGAAAGGCCGCCGAAGCGGTGATCTCGGGTTGGAATCAATATCCTCCGATGATGGGCATCCCCGAGCTTCGCCAGGCAGTCGCCGCTCATTACGCGCATCATCACGGGATCGGCTTCGACCCTGACGCCGAGATCATGATCACCTCGGGCGCGACCGAGGCGATCGCCGGCGCGCTTCTCGCGCTTCTCGCGCCAGGCGACGAGGTGATCCTCTTTCAGCCGATGTACGACGCCTACCTGCCGCTCGTGCGGCGCGCCGGCGGCGTTGCGAAGCTCGTGCGCCTTTCCCCGCCGCATTGGCGCTTCGACGAGGAAATGTTGCGCGAAGCGTTCTCTCCGAAGACCAAGGTCGTGCTGTTCAACAACCCGCTCAATCCGGCAGGCATCGTCTATTCGGCCGAGGATCTCGATCTTCTGGCGCGATTTTGCGCGGAGTTCGACGCCGTCGCGCTTTGCGACGAGGTATGGGAGCATGTGGTTTTCGACAATCACCGACATCTCCCCTTGATCGCTCGCGCGGGAATGCGCGAGCGCACCGTGAAGATCGGCTCGGCCGGCAAGATCTTCTCGCTCACCGGCTGGAAGGTGGGTTTCGTCTGCGCCGCGCCCGCTCTCATGCGCGTGCTCGCGAAAGCGCATCAGTTCATCACCTTCACGACGCCGCCAAATCTGCAGGCAGCGGTCGCCTATGGGCTCGGCAAGGAGGACGGGTATTTCGCCGGCACGCGGCGCGCTTTCGCGGCGAGCCGCGACCGATTTTCCCAAGGGCTTTCGCGCCTGGGATTGAAGGTGCTCCCTTGCGAGGGCACTTACTTCCTCAATCTCGACATCGCGCCCCTGGGCGAGAGCGATGACGTGGAGTTCTGTCAGCGTCTCGTGAAGGAGCGCGGCGTGGCCGCGATCCCGATCTCGGCCTTTTACGAGGAAGCGCCGGTGAAAACCGTGGTGCGCTTTTGCTTTGCCAAGACGGACGCGACGCTCGATGCGGCCCTCGATCGGCTCGGGCGCGGGTTGTGATCTCAGGACCTGCGGCAAGCGAGCACGAGAAGCGCGGCCCTTGACCACGAGCGCGCCTTGGTCGAGAAGCTTGCGCGCGGAGCCCAATCGATGAACGAAGCCGCCAGCATGCAAGATCACGGCGTTTCGCCGCGCCATCGCACCGTCGCGGTCGTTGTCGGCGGCGTGATCGTCGGCGGCGGCGCTCCGATCGTCGTGCAATCAATGACGAACACCGACACGGCCGATGCGGAGGCCACAGCACGGCAGGTGGCGGCGCTCGCGCGCGCGGGCTCCGAGATCGTGCGCATCACCGTCGATCGGGACGAGGCGGCGATCGCCGTGCCGCGCATCCGCGAGCGTCTCTCGAGCATGGGCGTGTCGGTTCCGCTCGTGGGCGATTTCCACTATATCGGCCACAAGCTTTTGGCCGAGCATCCGGCTTGCGCCGAGGCACTCGACAAATACCGCATCAATCCAGGCAATGTGGGCTTTCGCGAGAAGCGGGACCGGCAATTCGGCGCCATCATCGAGATGGCGGCGAAATACGGGAAAACAGTACGCATCGGCGCGAATTGGGGTTCGCTCGATCAAGAGCTCTTGACGCATCTCATGGACGAGAATGCGCGATCGGCGGCGCCCAAACCAGCGCGCGCCGTGACACATGAAGCGATGGTGCAATCCTGCCTTCTCTCGGCGGCGCGGGCCGAGGAGATCGGCCTTTCGCGCGACAGGATCATTCTTTCCGCCAAGGTCTCCGCGGTGCAGGATTTGATTGCCGTCTACCGCATGCTTGCCGCCCGTTCCGATTACGCGCTGCATCTAGGCCTCACCGAGGCCGGGATGGGCTCGAAAGGGATCGTCGCCTCCTCGGCCGCAATGGGCGTGCTGTTGCAGGAAGGCATCGGTGACACGATCCGCGTGTCGCTCACGCCCGAGCCGGGCGGCGACCGCACGCTCGAGGTGAAGGTGGCCCAAGAGCTGCTGCAGACGATGGGCTTTCGCACCTTCGTGCCGCTCGTCGCCGCCTGTCCCGGCTGCGGGCGCACGACCTCGACGGTCTTCCAGGAGCTCGCCAAGGACATCCAGGATTGGATCTCGACTTCAATGCCGGCGTGGAAATCGCGTTATCCAGGTGTCGAGGCGCTCAATGTTGCCGTGATGGGTTGCATCGTGAACGGGCCTGGCGAATCGAAACACGCCGATATCGGCATCTCGCTTCCGGGCACGGGCGAGCAGCCGACGGCTCCGGTTTTCATCGACGGTGCCAAGGCCGCGACCTTGCGCGGGCCGACCCTCGTTAACGACTTCAAAGCGATCGTCGGCGAATATATCGAGCGGCGCTTCGGAAAAGGGGAAAACGATGCCGCTTCGCGCCGCGCCTCTTGAGGCGCCATCGGGCGAGGCTGTCGCCTCGGCGCTGCGCACGCTCGCAGTCGAACGCGAGGGTCTCGAGGCCTTGTCCTTTGCGCTCGCCAGCGATCTCGGCGAGGCACTGAAGCAGGCGGTGGCGCTGATCGGCGGGTCCAAAGGGCGCGTCATCGTTTCCGGCATGGGCAAGTCGGGGCATGTGGGGCGCAAGATCGCCGCGACCCTGTCGTCCACCGGCACCCCCGCCTATTTCGTGCATCCGGCCGATGCGAGCCATGGCGATCTCGGCATGATCCAGCGCGACGACGTGGTGCTCGCCCTTTCCTGGTCGGGAGAGACGGTCGAACTCGCCGATCTCCTGTCCTATTCTCGACGTTTCCGCATCGGGCTGGTTGCGGTGACTTCGGAACCGGCCTCGACGCTGGCCGGGGAAGCCGACATCGTCCTCCTTCTGCCGAAGGCGCGCGAAGCCTGCCCGAACCGGCTCGCGCCCACCACCTCGACCACGCTCCAGATCGTGCTCGGCGATGCGCTCGCGATCGCGCTTCTCGAGGCGCGCGGCTTTTCGGCGCGCGATTTCCGCGTCTTCCACCCGGGCGGCCAGCTCGGGGCGCAATTGCGCCATGTGCGCGAGGTGATGCATGCGGGCGACGAGTTGCCGCTCGTGCCGGCCGGCGCGACGATTGCCGACGTGATCGCGGTGATCTCGGCCAAGGGATATGGCTGCGCCTTCATGCTCGACGATGACGGCAAGCTCGCCGGCCTCGTCACCGACGGCGATTTGCGCCGCCATGCCGGCCTAGCGCTCGACAGTTCCGCGGCCTCCATCATGACCAAGAATCCGCGTACGGTTTCGCCGGACGCGTTGCTCGCCGACGCGCTCGAGATCATGGAGACGGCCAAGATCAACGTCCTGATCATCGTCGAGGGCGGAAGGCCGATCGGCCTCGTGCATCTCCTCGACCTTTTGCGCAAGGGCGTCGCCTAGCCCTCTTCATTTTTCCCAGGAAAGATCGCAAAGAGCCTCGGCTCTCGATGGTCTTGCCGAGCGCTGGTCGCGATAGGAATGCGAGATGCGCTTTTGCTACTTTCTCACCTTTGAGAACGCTTCGCCCGAGGCGAGGCTCAGTCCTTCGGACAAGGCTGGAATCGCTTCGTTCGTTGCCGCGACGCCGGCGCTCAGCCACGCGGAGATGCACACGCCCGCAACCGCAAGCGACATCTACACGGCCGATGGGCCTTCTCCGCAACTCGCGCTTCAGCTTTACTTCGACGACCTTCTCGAGCTCGAGGCTGCGATCTCGCCGAACGGGTATCTGCTGGCGCTCGCCGACAGATCGGCTTGGCCGAGCCTTTCGGGCGCGAAGGCGACGCAGCAAGCCATGTATGCGCGCCATTTCGAGATTGCGAAAGCGCCGCCGCCGATGCGCCCGCGTTGCAGCTTCCTCGTCCACTATCCGGGACCTGCCGAGGACTTCAACACATGGTTCAATCATTACGTCGCGAGCCATCCGCCGATCATGCGGCGCTTTCCGCAGATCCGGCAGATCGAGATCCTGAGCCGTGTCGATTGGATCGACGCGATGCCGTTCGCGCGTGCGTCGCACATGCAGCGAAACCGCGTGGTCTTCGACAGCCCGGAAGCCTTGACGGCGGCGCTGCAATCTCCGGTGCGCCATGAGATGCGCCAGGATTACCATCGTTTTCCGCCTTTCGCGGGCGGCAGCTTTCACTTCCCCGCCCTCACCGAGACGATAAAGCCGTCGCGCGCTCGTTGAGGCGCCAGCTCACCGAAAGGAGAACCGCTGATGGATCTCAATCTATCCGGCCGTCGCGCGCTCGTGACCGGCGCCTCGAAAGGCATCGGCTTTGCGAGCGCGAAGCTCCTCGCGCAAGAAGGCTGCGATGTCGTGCTCGTCTCGCGCACGAAGCCCGATCTCGAGCGTGCCAAGGCCGAGATCGAAGCCGCCGCCCCAAAGGCGCGCGTCGAGGTCGCGGCCCATGACCTTTCGAAGGACGACGCCGTGCTTGCCCTCGCCGAACGCTTCGGCGAGGTGACCGACATCCTCGTGAACAATGCGGGGGCGATCCCGGGGGGCACGCTCGCCGACATTGGTCAAGCACGCTGGCGCGACGCCTGGGAGCTCAAGCTCTTCGGCTATATCGGCATGACACGCGCGTTCCACGCCAAGATGGCGGCGCGCAAGCGTGGCGTCATCGTGAACGTGATCGGCGCCGCTGGCGAGCGCGTGAGCGCTTCCTACATCGCAGGCTCGACCGCCAATGCGGGTCTCATGGCTTTCACGCGCGCGCTCGGCGCCGCAAGCCCGGCGCACGGCGTGCGCGTCGTCGGCATCAATCCCGGCCCGGTCTCGACCGGAAGGCTCGAGACCTTGCAGCGAGGGCGCGCGAAGAGCCTTCTGGGCGATCCCGAGCGCTGGCGCGAGATGCTCGCCGATCTCCCCTTCGGGCGTGCCGCCACACCTGAGGAAATCGCCGCCATGGTGGCGTTCCTCGCCTCGGACCTCTCGGCCTACACCACGGGCACGATCGTCACGATCGATGGCGGCTCGAGCCACAAGGGGTAAAGCAAAGAGTGAGCAATAGGAGGTGAAGGCCGCAAATCGCGCGCCGTCCGCATATTTCCTTTCGCGGAGCGAATGAAAGG
>JAFBAS010000092.1 GCA_019247605.1 Hyphomicrobiales bacterium | reverse complement strand
GCAGGAAATCGGTGCTTACAAGGATTCGCCCGAAGAGCTCGTGCATGATTACTTCACCGAAGCGGCCTTTCCGGAGCAGGCCATCGGGCGCACCATCCTCGGCACGGCAGACAGCGTCACCTCCTTCGACCCTGACGCCGTCAGCTGCTTCCTCGCTCGCACCTACAAAAGTGCTCACACCGTCGTCGCGGCGGCCGGCAAGGTCGAGCACGAGCGTTTCACCGACGAGGTCGAGCGTCTGTTCGCGCGCTTCCCGCAAGAGGCGCCGCCCGCCGAGTGCGTGGCTTGCTATCGCGGCGGCGAAATGCGCGAGGATCGTCGCGCCGAGCAGGCCCATGTGATGCTCGGCTTCGGCGGCGTCTCCTATCTCGATGACGCGCACGACGCCGTGCAGGTCTTCACGAGCGCGGTCGGCGGTGGGATGTCGTCACGCCTCTTTCAGGACATCCGCGAGACGCGCGGGCTTGCCTATTCGATTTATGCTTTCCACTCGGCCTATCGCGACACCGGCGCATTCGGCGTGTATGCCGGCACGGACCCGAAGAAGACGCGGGAGCTCGCCTTGGTCACCCTGGATGTTCTGGAGCACGCCATCCGCGATCTGTCCGAGGATGAGATCCGGCGCGCCAAAGCCCAATCGAAGATGGCGCTGCTCTCGGCTCAGGAGGCCGCGGCGCCGCGCGCCTCCTTCATGGCGCGCTCGCTTCTGGCCTACGGACGCGTGTTGTCACGCGAAGAGCTCACCGGGCGCATCGACCGGCTCAGCGTCGAGGAGGTGCGGTCGGCGGGCGAAGCTCTGCTCCGCACGCCCATGGCGGTTGCGGCGGTCGGGCCGTTGAAGAAGCTGCCGCGCCTCGGCGTTCTTGCCAAGCAATTGCGCCAGGCGCACCCCGCGCCGGCCGCGCCAGGACTTGCGGGAGGCTGAGATGGCGCTCTTTCGCTTCGCCGATCCGATGGCCGAGGCGCCGGCGCTGGCCAGCGGCGATCTGCGGCTGCGCGCGCCTCGCCTTTCCGACCATGCCGAATGGGCCGAGCTCAGGGAGAAAAGTCGCAATTTTCTCGCGGCCTGGGAACCCATCTGGCCGGCCGATGAATTGTCGCGCGAAAGCTTCAGGCGCCGCATCAAACGCTACGCCGAGGAGATGCGGCGAGACGAGGCTTACCCCTTTTTCCTGATCCGCGAGAGTGACCAAAGGCTCATCGGCGGCCTCACGCTCGGCTTCCTTCGTCGCGGCGTCGCCCAGGCGGCGACGCTCGGCTACTGGATCGGTGCTCCCTACGCGCAGCAAGGCCATATGGGGGCGGCGGTCCGGCTTGCGCTCTCTTTCGCCTTCGGACATCTCGGGCTGCAACGGGTGGAAGCCGCGTGCCTGCCGCATAACGAGGCCTCGATCCGCCTCCTCGAGCGCGTCGGCTTCCGCAAGGAAGGGTTGGCGCGCCGCTATCTTTGCATCAACGGGCGCTGGCAGGACCATGTCCTTTATGCCATCTTGTCGACCGACCCCATCTCTCCCCCGATGCCACGATCGAGCTACGAAAACATCGATAAGCGTCCCTCCTCGTGAACCGTCCCGCGGCCCCGTTCTGCCCGGCGGACGTGAAGCTTAGGAAAGGCTTGACCGAGTTGACGGATTCGTCCGACCGCAGCGCAACGGCCTCCCACCTGTTCCGTCTCGCAGCCGCGCTCGTTCTCGCGATCGCCTGTCTTTGCCCGGCGCCTGCGCGCGCGGTCGATGCCGTTCGTGTCAATCCCGACACGGCGGCGATCGACATGACCAAGGTCGTGCAATATTTTCATTCGCCGGGTGGCGACACCATCCAGATCTCGACCGCGCCGGGGGCCGACGGCATCGTGCGGCGCATCGCCGTCAAAGCACGCACCGCGGGCTCGCGCCCCGACTGGATCGCCTTCGCGCTCAACAATGATTCCGATCAGCAGATCGACCGCTTGCTCGTCGCACCCCACTCGCGTCTCACGGGCTCGCAGGTCATCTGGCCGGATCTCGGCTCGACGCGCATCACCGCCGTCACGGCAAGCGAGGGCTCCTCGCCCGAGCGTCAGCCAGCGTCAGACGCGGACATCTTCCTCATCACGCTCGATCCGGGCGCCACGGTGACCTATGTGGCGGAGCTCGCGACGCCGGATCTGCCGCAGCTCTATCTGTGGGATTCGGACGCCTACAAGGAGAAGGTGAACGGGCTCACCCTCTACCGCGGCATCGTCATCGGCATCGTCGGGCTCCTGGCGCTGTTTCTCACCATCATCGTCGTCGTGAAGGGCGCCGTGATGTTCCCCGCCGCCGCGGCTCTTGCCTGGTCGGTCTTCGTCTATATCGCGATCGAGTTCGGATTCGTGCAGAAGCTTACCGGCCTGCCCACCGAAGGTTTGAGCGTCTATCAGGCGGCGGCCGAAGCGACCCTCGCGGCGACCACCCTGGTCTTCCTCTTCGCCTATCTCAACCTCAACCGCTGGCATGTGCGCTACAGCCACATCATGGCGCTCTGGCTCTTGTTCCTGATCGCCTTGATCGGGCTTGCGGCCGTGAACGCGCCGGTGGCGGCGGGCGTGGCGCGCATCTCGCTCGGCGCGGTCTCCTCGATCGGATTCCTCCTCATCGTTTTTCTCGCGATCCATCAGCGCTACGACCGCGCCATCGCGCTCATCCCGACGTGGCTGATGCTGCTCGCTTGGGTGGTGGCGGCGGGCTTCGTCGTCACCGGGCAGATCGACAATGATCTTGCCGCCCCGATGCTGCTCGGCGGACTTGCACTCATCGTGTTCCTCATCGGGCTCACGGTCATGCAGCACGCCTTCTCGGGCGGGGGCTATCTGAACGGTGCGCCCGGTGCCACGGAACGCAAGGCGCTGGCGCTCACCGGCTCGGGAGACGCGGTCTACGATTGGGACGTCTCGGCCGACAGGGTGCATGTGAGCCCAGAGGTCGAGATGCAACTTGGACTCGCGCGCGGCGCGCTCGGCGGCCCGGCCGCCGGCTGGCTCGACGTGATGCACCCCTTCGATCGCGAAAGCTACCGCGCCACGCTCGACAATGTGCTCGAGCAACGGCGTGGCCGCATCCACGTCGACCTCCGGCTTCGCGACGCGGAGGGCCAGTATCATTGGTTCCAGCTCAAGGCGCGTCCCGTCATCGGCGACAACAACGAGGTGGTGCGCATCGCCGGAACGCTCGCCGACGTCACCGAAGCGCGCCAGGCCCAAGAACGCATCCTGCACGACGCGGTACATGACAATCTCACTGGTCTGCCTAACCGCGAGCTTTTCCTCGACCGCGTCGCCAACGCGCTGGTGCTGGCACGAACGGACGAGGCGATACGCCCGACATTGATCACCATCGATATCGACCGCTTCAAGCAAGTGAACGAAACGGTCGGATTAAGCGTCGGCGACAGCGTGCTGCTCACCTTGTCCCGGCGGCTCGAACGGCTGATGCGCCCGCAAGACACGCTGTCGCGGGTCTCGGGGGATGAATTTGCCGTGCTGCTGTTCTCGGAACGGGAGGCCGAAGCCATCACGCTTTTCGCCGATGGCTTGCGCCGCGCTCTTGCGGCGCCGCTCCCTTACAAGGATCGCGAGATCGCGCTCACCACATCGCTTGGCCTTGCGCTCGTCGATCGCGACGGCAAGCAGACGGCGGAAGAGTTCCTGCGCAATGCCGAGCTCGCCATGCTGCATGCCAAGCGGCTCGGCGGGGATCGCATCGAGGTGTTCAAGCCTTCCCTGCGCATCGATCGCCCGGACCGGCTTCTCCTCGTCTCCGATCTTCGCCAGGCGCTCGATAGAAACGAAATCCGGATCGTCTTCCAACCGATCGTGCGCCTCGAGGATCGCACCATCGCGGGTTTCGAAGCGCTGATGCGGTGGGATCATCCGCGTCTCGGGCGCCTTCCTCCCAAGGAATTCATCTCACTGGCCGAAGAGAATGGCCTCATCTCCGACCTCGGTGTCTTCGTCCTGGAGCATACGGTGCGCGAACTCGCGGCCTGGCAACGCGCGCTCGATGTCGACCCGCCGATCTTCGCCAGCGTCAACATCTCGAGCCGCCAGATCTTCCGCCATGATCTCGTCCAGGAGGTGAAGGCCATCATCGGGCGCGTCGCCATCGCGCCAAACTCGCTGAAACTCGAGCTCACCGAGAGCTTGATGATGGAAAATCCGGAGTATGCGACGCAGATTTTGACGCGTTTGCGCGATCTGGGTGCCGGGATCGCGCTCGACGATTTCGGCACCGGATATTCGTCGCTGAGCTATCTGCATCGCTTCCCGCTCGACACCGTGAAGATCGATCAATCCTTCGTGCATCAATCAGGGCACGCTTCGGACAAGATTCTGCGGGCGATCGTTTCGCTTGCGAAGGATCTCGGCCTGTCCACCGTGGCCGAAGGCGCGGAGACGGAATCGGAGATCGTGCTTCTTGCGCAGCTTGGCTGCGATTACGCGCAAGGCTTCATCTTCGGCCAGCCGCTCACCGCCGATGAGGCGCGAAGGCTGGTGGGCGCGGCAACGCAGGAAGCGGCGTGAGAACTCTTTTCGGTAATTTCATGCACAATTGGTCGATATCGCCGGCGCTTGGTTCGTAGGGGCTGCGGCAGACCAGTGATGATGTAACGTTCTTGATATCCGAGGAGCCGAACTTGCAAAAAGTGATGAGCGCCAGAAAGGCGGATAGCGGCAAGGCGAGCATTGAAAGAAGAGCGGCAAGCCCGCAAGGCCCGCGTGCCCGCAACGATGCGCCCATGTCGGGCGGTGAGGCCATCGTGCGCGCGCTCATCGAGAATGGAGTGGACACCGTTTTCGGCCTTCCCGGCGCCCAGATGTACCCGCTCTTCGACGGTCTCTATCAGGCGAGCGATCGCATAACGACCTATGGTGCGCGCCATGAGCAGGGCACTGCCTACATGGCATTCGGCTATGCGCGTTCAACCGGGCGGCCCGGCATCTTCTCGGTCGTGCCCGGGCCTGGCGTTCTCAACGCGGCGGCCGCCATCTCCACGGCTTGGGCGTGCTGCACGCCGGTGCTGTGCATCACGGGCCAGCTCCCTTCCGATTTCATCGGGCGTGGGCGAGGGCATTTGCACGAGATACCCGACCAGCTCGGAACCTTGCGAAGCTTGTGCAAATGGGCGGCGCGCATCGAGCGTCCAGCCGACGTGCCTCGCGTGATGAACGAAGCCTTCCGGCATATGCTTTCCGGCAGACCAGGCCCGGTCGCCGTCGAGATGGCTTGGGACGTGATGATGAATCGCGAGCAGGTGTCCTTCGAGGGACCAGCGAAGCTCGACATTGCTCCCGACCCGGACCCGGAGGCCGTTGCCCGGGCAGCGGCACTTCTCGTGGGTGCCAAGCGCCCGATGATCATGGTGGGTAGCGGGGCCCAGCATGCGGCCAATGAAATCCGCGCGCTCGCCGAAGCGCTCGATGCTCCCGTGTCGGCAATGCGCGGCGGCCGGGGCATCGTCTCGGAGGCCGAGCCGCTCGGCGTCCCCGCTTATGCGGCTCGCCTGCTTTGGGAGGAAACGGACGCGCTCGTCGCCATCGGCACCCGCGCCGAGATGGCTTATATGCGCTGGACCGGGATGACGCGCCTCATCGACCGCCCGCAAGCGCCACCCTACCTCATTCGTATCGACATCGACCCGATCGAGATGCTGCGCCTGAAGCCCCATGCGGGGATCGTGGCGGATTCCGCGGCGGGCGCTCGCGCGCTCCTCGAGGCGCTTGTCTCACTCAAGCGGCCTCGCCGGGACAATCGCAAGCAAATTCTCGCCGCGAAAACCAAGGCCGCGAAGGCTTTGCAGAAGGTGCAGCCACAGGTCGATTATCTCGCCGTGATCCGCGAGGCCCTGCCGCGCGACGGGTATTTCGTCACCGAGCTGTGCCAGGCAGGCTTTGCGTCCTATACGAGCTTCCCGGTGTATGCACCGCGCACCTATGTGTCGGAAGGCTTCCAAGGTACGCTCGGTGCCGGCTTCCAGACGGCGCTCGGCGTCAAGGTGGCTCATCCGAAAAAAGCAGTGGTCTCCATCACCGGCGATGGCGGTTTCATGTTCGGCGTGCAGGAACTCGCGACGGCGGTGCAACACGGCATCGCTCTCGTGACCGTGCTTTTCAATAATGAGAGCTTCGGCAATGTGCGACGCGATCAGGAAACCCGCTACCAAGGACGCGTCATTGGCGCGGATCTCGTCAATCCCGATTTCATGAAGCTCGCCCAAAGCTTCGGGGTGAAAGGCGAGCGCGTGCATTCCCCCGCACAATTGAAACCCGTCCTCGCGCGCGCGATCGCGGCCGATGAGCCTTTCCTGATCGAGGTGGTGGTCCCGCGCGGCAGCGAAGTCTCGCCCTGGGAATTCCTGGTGTCCGGCCGAGCCGGCGAGAACCCGCCTGCCGGCCCGACCAGGAAGCCGTGATCCATGAGCGATCAGGGCTTGCGCTATGATGCCCCGCGCACCTGCGTTTGGGGCGTGATCTTGCGCTTGGCGTGAAGTCTTTTGGACCGATCCCCCGCTCGAGAAACCTCATTGGCCGAGGCAGAAAAGCGCCCCGACAAGGAAGCTTCGCACAAGTTCGCTTTTCTTTGGCGAGGCGAGCCGTGGTTCGGGGGTGTTTTGCTGGCGCTTCTCCTCTGCGCGGTCCTGGTCGCGACCGCGTTCTGGCCCGAGCTCGACATCGCGCTCGCGCGTCCGTTTTACGAGGGGGCGGGCAAAGGTTTCGCCTTACGCTCGCAAGCAACCCTCGTCCTTCTGCGCGAGCTCGGTTATTACCTGCCGATCGCCGTGCTCGCGTTCACGGGCCTCGCCTTTCTTCTGAGCAGGCGAAAGCTTCGGTCGGGCGGCGCACTGACCGGCCGGCGCTTTGTCTTTCTCGCCTTGAGCTTTGCGCTCGGCCCAGGACTTCTTGTGAACGGCGTGCTCAAGGAAATCTCGCACCGGCCTCGGCCGGTTCAAATCGTGGAATTCGGCGGCCCGAGTCCCTTCAGGCCCTGGTATGTCACGAATGGCGCTTGTGAGCATAATTGCTCCTTCGCCTCGGGCGAGGTCGCGGGTGCGGCTTGGCTCGTGGCCCCCGCGTCGCTCTTGCCTGCGCCCTGGCGCGCGCTCGCGCTTGCACTTGCCAGCGCCGTCACCATTGCGGTCGCGATGCTGCGCATGGCCTTCGGCGGGCATTTCGCGTCCGATGCCGCTGCCGCCGTCCTGGTGACACTCGCCACGATCCTCGTGGTCGGTCACGTCATGTCGCGAAAGCACGAGCGAGTCGGTGGGCTTTGACGCGCCGTGACCTCACTCATAATCTGCCATGGTCGAAGGGAGTCGCTCCTTGATCCACCCCCAAGGCCGAGGCCGGACGCGCCAGGTCGGCCGCCCCCTTGCCGATCTCGTCGCCCCCGCGCTCGGCAAGACGCTTGCGACACGTGGCTTCGCGGCGACGGATGTGTTGCTGGCTTGGCCCGAGATCATCGGCGAAAGGCTCGCCAAAGTATGCGAGCCCGTCGCGCTCGAATGGCCGCGCGGCCCGAGGATGGCTGTGGATGATCGACAGCCCGCGACCTTGGTGATTCGCGTCGAGGGCGCCTACGGCCTCGAGATCCAGCACATTGCTCCTTTGATCCTGGAGCGGATCAACAGCCATTTCGGTTGGCGTTGCGCGGGCAAGCTCTCGATTCGGCAAGGTCCCATCCGCACAAAAGCTGAGCCGAAGCCGCAAAAAGCACTCCCGGATGCCGATGCAATCGCGAAAACCCGGGAATTGGCTACCGAAATTGCGGATGAGAAGCTCCGGCAGGCCTTGGTGAAGCTGGGTGGCTTCGTGCTCTCGAAGCAATAAGAAGCCACCGCGTTGCGCACGCCTCACTCCATTTTGGCCTCAAAGTCCCATTAAGCGAGGAATCGATTCCTTTGAAGTGCCGCGGCTCGTCTGCGCAATTGGCGCGTGCTAACGAGGCCGCAAGCCGATAACCACCGAGGTCTAAAGGAGTGTCCCATCCATGCTCACCCGTCGCCAAGCCACCCTCATGCTCGGCACGACCGCGCTCGCGAGCATCGCAGGCATGGAGTTTTTCCCAAGCGTTGCGCGAGCCGCCGACCCGGGCGCTGCCGATCTCGCCATGTCGGGGCCGCTCGGCGATGTCTGGCTCGGCTCGGCCGACGCCAAATGCACCATCATCGAATATGCCTCGATGACGTGCAGCCATTGCGCCGCGTTTCACCGCGACACCTGGCCCAAGCTGAAATCCACCTACATCGACACGGGCAAGGTGCATTTCACGTTGCGCGAATTCCCGCTCGATCCCCTGGCCGCAGCCGGATTCATGCTGGCGCGCTGCGCCGGTGACGACAAGTACTACGCGATGATCGATCTCTTGTTCGACAAGCAGAACGATTGGGCGTTCGTCAAGAAACCGGTCGACGCCCTCGCGGCGCTGACGAAACAGGCGGGTTTCACACAGAAAAGCTTCGAGGAGTGTTTGAAGAATCAGGAGATTCGTGCTGGCGTCGAAGCAGTTCGTTCGAGGGCCGCGACGATTCTCGGCGTCGATGCCACGCCGACCTTCTTCATCAACGGCAAGAAGTACGACGGAGAGATGACCTTTGAGGCCATGGACAAGATCATCGCTCCGATCGTCAACTCCTGACGCGGAAAGAGGGTCTACCGCATGCGGTCGCGAACCTCGCGAGGTGCATGAATCATGAAGCTCGCTCGCCTGCGCGTCGCGGGCTTCAAGACCTTTGTCGAGCCGACCGAAATCATGTTCGAGGACGGGCTCTCGGGCGTCGTCGGGCCGAATGGCTGCGGCAAGTCCAATCTTGTCGAGGCTTTGCGCTGGGTGATGGGCGAGAATGCGCAAAGAAACCTGCGCGCCGCCGCGATGGATGACGTCATCTTCTCGGGCTCGGGTCTGCGCCCGGCACGTTCGACGGCCGAGGTGCAACTCACCCTCGACAACGAGAGCCGTAGCGCGCCCGCCGCCTTCAATGAGCACGAGACGCTCGAAATCTCGCGCAAGATCGAGCGCGAGAAGGGCTCGACCTACCGCATCAATGCGCGCGAGGTACGCGCGCGAGACGTGCAGATTCTCTTTGCCGACGCGGCCACAGGCGCACGTTCGCATGCACTCGTGAGGCAGGGCCAGATCGGTGAAATCATCTCGGCAAAGCCGCAGGCGCGCCGCCGCATCCTGGAGGATGCCGCCGGAATCGCGGGGCTGCATACGCGCCGGCACGAAGCCGAGCTCCGATTGAATGCATCCGAGACCAATCTCAAGCGCGTCGAGGACGTCCTCGGACAGCTCGATCAGCAGATCGATGGGCTGAAGCGCCAAGCGCGCCAAGCGGAGAAATACCGCTCTCTCGCTGCAAGCATCCGCAAGACGCAGGCGTTGCTCGCGCTCATCTCGTTGGCAGAAGCTCAGAAGACCGTGCTCGAAGCCGAGCACGCGCTCACGCTGGCGGCCGCGGCGCTCGCCGAAGCCGCTCATGTCCAGGCTCAGACCGCGACCGCGCAAGCGAATGCAGCCGCCGCCCTCCCCCCCTTGCGCGAAGGCGAGGCGGAAGCTGCGTCGGCGCTGCAGCGCCTTTTGATCGCACGCGAGGCACTCGAAGGCGAGGAGCGCCGGGTGAACGAGCGCCGGGCGGAGCTTGAGCGGCGCCTCGCCGAGACTTCCGCCGACATCGGCCGGGCCGAAGCCTTGCTTGGCGATGCGCAGGCCAATCTCACACGGCTTTTGAGCGAAGCCGCCATGCTCGACCAGGCTCAGTCTGGAAACGAGAGTGTCGAATCACCCCTTCGAGCGCGCCTTTCGGCTGCGGAGGCGGAGCTTGCTGCGAGCGATGCCCGGTTGTCGGAAGCGCAAAAGGCGCTCGCCGAGGCATCGGCCTCGCGTGCCGCAGCCGAGCGGGCCTCCCACGCGGAAACGGGACGGGCGGCACGGCTGGAGACCGAACTCCTGCGCGTTCTTGGGGATCTCGAAGGGCTCGAAGGGGAAAAATCGCGCCTTGCGGACCTCGACGCGGCTCGCGCCGAGGTTCTGGTCGCTGAAAATATCTTTGCAGATTGCGAGGCGAAGCTCGGTGCGGCGCGCGAGGCTCATGCGAGGGCGCGCGAGGCGCAGGAGCATGGCCGCGCGCCTCTTGCCGCGGCCGAACGCGAAGCGCAGCGCCTCGAGACCGAGGCTAATACGTTGCGTAAGCTGCTCGAGCCCGCGGACACGCAATATCCACCCATCCTCGATCAGGTGATCGCCGAGAAGGGTTTTGAGACGGCGCTCGGCGCTGCGCTCGGTGAGGATCTCGACGCATCCACCGACACGGCGGCTCCGACGCATTGGGCATTGATCGAGCCGGATGGCGACGCGCCGCTGCCGTCGGGGGCCACGCCGCTCTCGAAATTCGTGCAAGCCCCTTCGGCACTCAGGCGACGGCTGGAGCAGATCGGCATCGTCGAGAAGGAGCAGGGTCATCATCTGCGCTCCGCCCTGCGACCAGGCCAGGTTCTCGTGTCGCGCGAGGGCGACATCTGGCGATGGGATGGCTTCACGACGGCGGCCGATGCCCCATCCGCCGCGGCGAGGCGGCTGGCCGAGCGCAATCGGCTCGGCGACATCGAGGCCGAGGCCGGAACGGCGCGCGAGAAGCTCGCGGAGTGCCGTGACGTCGCGCAGCATCACGCCGCGGACGTGAAGCGCGCAGCTGACGAGGAAACGGGCGCCCTCAACACCCTGGGTGGGGCCCGCCGCGACGTCGATGCGGCACGCGGAAGATTGAGCGACGCCGAGCGTCGTTCGGCGGCACTTGCGGCTGCTGTCGCGAGCGCGAGCGAAGCGAGGCGTCGCCTGGAAGGCGACGTTGCCGATGCGCAAAGGCGCGTTCAAGAAACTCGGGCTGCGCTCGAGGCCATCCCTCCAGCCGACGGCTTCGAGGAGGCTCTCACGGCGGCGCGCCGAACGGCGCAATCGAACCGCGACATGGTGGCGCAGGCTCGCGCGGAGCTCGAAGCGGCGCGCCGCGAAGGCGCGCTACGCGCCGAACGCCTGCGGACCATTGCGCATGAGAGCACCGGGTGGGAAGAGCGCAAGAGTCGCGCCAGCGCGCAGATCGGCGAGCTTGCCCAACGCCGTCACGAGACGGAGGCGGGAATCGCTTCGCTGGAGGAGGCACCCGCCGTCTTCATGGAGAAGCGGCGAGCCTTGCTTCACGATCTCGAACAGGCTGAAGCCGCGCGGCGCGCGGCCGCCGATCGGCTTGCCTTGGCCGAGGCACAACAGACTGAAGCCGATCGGGCGGCGAGGCTCGCGTCGGACGGTCTGGCGACGGCGAGAGAGGAAAGGGCACGCGCCGAGGAGCGCCTGTCCGGTGCGTCGGAGCGCCGCCAGACCCTCATTGCGAGCGTCCGCGAGGAACTCGAGACCGATCTGGCCGGATTGCCGGAGCTTGCCGGCGTGTCGCTCGACGACCCGCTGCCCGAGGGACGTGGCGTCGAAGATCGGCTGGCGGCGCTGAAACAGGACCGTGAGCGGCTCGGCGGCGTGAATTTGCTTGCGGATGAAGAGCTTGGCACGATCGAGGCGGAACGCACGAAGCTTGGGGGCGAGCGAGACGACCTCACCGAGGCCATCAAGCGGCTGCGCCAGGCGATCGCAAGCCTCAACCGCGAGGGCGCCGAGCGGCTGACCGGCGCCTTCGACACCGTGAACGCCCACTTTCAAAACCTTTTCAAGACCTTGTTCGGGGGCGGCTCTGCCGAGCTTCAACTTGTGGAATCCGAGGATCCGCTCGAGGCCGGGCTTGAGATCGTCGCCAATCCGCCAGGCAAGCGGCCACAGACGCTGTCTCTCCTTTCCGGCGGCGAGCAAGCGCTCTCCGCCACCGCGTTGATCTTCGCGGTGTTCCTGACGAATCCCTCGCCCATATGCGTCCTCGACGAGGTCGACGCGCCGCTCGATGACGCCAATGTCGAACGCTTCTGCGATCTCGTGCGCGACATCGCCGACAAGACGGGCACGCGCTTTCTTGTGATCACGCACAACCCGATCACCATGGCCCGCATGGACCGGCTTTACGGTGTCACCATGCCCGAGCGCGGGGTGTCGCAGATCGTCTCGGTCGATCTCGAGACGGCGGAGCGTTTCGCCGCGGAATGAGCCGCCCTCCGGCCGGGCCTCGCCAAGGGCTTCGACGAAAAACGATTTGGGCCCGCTCGGCTCGAACCGCCCTGACCATTGACAGGGGCGCTCCTTCGCCTTGAACAATGGCGCATGGCTGAGCCATCGAAGGACGATCTCGACAGACGCCGGGCCGCGCTCGAGGCCAAGCTCGAGAAGCTTCGGCCAGGCGAACCTGCTCCCACGTCGTCATTGAAGAGTGAAGCGGGGGGCAAGGCTATGGGTCAGGCCATGCGCATCTCCGCCGAGTTCGTGGCGGGACTTGCGGTCGGGGCCGCTCTTGGATATGGGGCAGACCGGCTTCTCGGCACGTCGCCTTGGGGCTTCATTCTCTTATTCCTGCTCGGCTTCGCGGCTAGCATCGTCAATGCAGTTCGCGCCGCCGGGCTTGGAAAGCCGCAACCTCGCCGCGATACCTGACTGCCCCCGGCACACGGTCACCGCCGGGTCCAGCGGAATCTGTGGGCCTCGATTGGAGGACGGACCAAGCGATGAATCCAACCGAGCAATTCGAAATTTCGAACCTGAAGAGCCTCGGCGCTTTGGGTAAATACCACTTTGCCTTCACGAGCTCGGCAGCCTACATGGTCCTGTGCTTCGCAATCATCGCGGGCGTGACGCTGCTCGCGATGCGGGGCAATTCAATCGTGCCGGGGCGCCTGCAATCCGCCGTCGAGACGATCTACGAATTCATCGCCGACACCGTGCGCCAATCGGCCGGCGAAGAGGGCATGAGGTTTTTTCCCTTCATCTTCTCCATCTTCGCGTTCGTGCTTGTCTGCAATCTCGTCGGACTCGTGCCCTACAGTTTTACGGTGACGAGCCACATCATCGTCACGGCCAGCCTGGCTGTGCTCGTTTTCATTATTGTGATCGGCTACGGTTTTTATCGGAACGGGCTCGGGTTCCTGGGTCTTTTCGTGCCCTCCGGGGTGCCGGGTTGGCTGTTACCGCTCATCGTCGTGATCGAGGTTATCTCCTTCCTATCGCGCCCTTTGAGCCTTTCGGTGCGTCTGTTCGCCAATATGCTCGCCGGGCACATGGCGCTTAGCATCATTGCCAGCTTCGTCGCGATCCTCTTAGGCGCCGGCCTTTGGGCCATCCTCTCGCCCTTGCCTTTCGCCATGACGGTCGCGCTCATCGCGCTCGAGACTCTCGTCGCCTTCTTGCAGGCCTATGTGTTCACGATCCTGACCTGCATATACCTCAACGACGCGATTCATCCCCACCATTGACAAAGCCGTGACATGCGGCTTTCTCGCTGCCAAAATCATAAGGAGCAACTCATGGATCCCATTGCTGCAAAATACATAGCTGCCGGACTCGCCTGCATCGGGATGGGCGGCGCTGCCATTGGCGTGGGAAGCGTCTTTGGGCAGTTTCTTTCGGGCGCCTTACGTAATCCGTCCGCCGCACCGGGCGAGCAGGGTCGCCTCTTTCTCGGCTTCGCTCTCGCCGAGGCTTTCGGCATCTTCTCCCTCCTCATAGCGCTCCTGCTACTGTTCGTGCTCTGAGCCACTCGATGACCCCGCGGCGGGTTCGCGCGTGATCCTCCCATTCCATTGCTAGTCGGAAAAGCCATGGCGGCCGGAAACCAAACTGGAACCGAGACGCAAGCCGAGCATAAGCCCGGCTTCCCCCCTTTCGAGTCCGAGCAATTTCCCTCGCAACTTCTCTGGCTCGCGATCACCTTCGGTGCGATCTACCTCTTCGTCTCCAAGGTATTCATTAAACGGGTGGGCGGCACCATTGCCGAGCGCGCCGGACGCATCGCGCGCGATCTCGACGCCGCGGCCGCGGCAAAGGTGCGCGCCGACGAGGCCACCGCGGCGCATGCAAAGGCTGTCGAACAAGC
>JAFBAS010000091.1 GCA_019247605.1 Hyphomicrobiales bacterium | reverse complement strand
GCCTGGATCTGCTGCTTCTTGCCGGCGCCGTCGATGATCGTGGTGTTCTCCTTCTCGATGCGCACCTTCTTGGCGCGGCCGAGCATCTGGAGCGTCACGTTCTCGAGCTTGATGCCGAGGTCCTCGGCGATCATCTCGCCGGCGGTGAGCACCGCGATGTCCTCGAGCATCGCCTTGCGGCGATCACCGAAGCCCGGCGCCTTCACGGCCGCGACCTTGAGGCCGCCGCGCAGCTTGTTGACGACGAGCGTGGCGAGCGCCTCGCCTTCGACGTCCTCGGCGACGATCAGGAGCGGCTTTCCGGTCTGCACCACCGCCTCGAGGACGGGGAGCATCGCCTGAAGCGAGGAAAGCTTCTTCTCGTGGATGAGAATGTAGGGGTCCTCGAGCTCGGCCACCATCTTCTCGGCATTGGTGATGAAGTAGGGCGAGAGGTAGCCGCGATCGAACTGCATGCCTTCGACGACATCCAGCTCGGTCTCGAGGCTCTTTGCCTCCTCGACCGTGATCACGCCCTCATTGCCGACCTTTTGCATCGCTTCGGCGATCATCTTGCCGATCGAGGTGTCGCCATTCGACGAGATCGTGCCCACCTGGGCGACCTCGGCCGAATCCTTCACCTTCTTCGAAGACTTCTCGATCGCCTTCACGGCCTCGGACACGGCGAGATCGACGCCGCGCTTCAAATCCATCGGGTTCATGCCGGCGGCGACGTATTTCGCACCCTCGCGCACGATGGCATGGGCCAGAACGGTCGCGGTCGTGGTGCCGTCACCGGCGTTGTCGTTGGTCTTCGAGGCCACTTCGCGCACCATCTGCGCGCCCATGTTCTCGAACTTGTCCTCGAGCTCGATCTCCTTGGCGACGGTCACGCCGTCCTTGGTGATCCGGGGCGCGCCGAAGCTCTTGTCGAGAACGACGTTGCGGCCCTTCGGCCCGAGCGTGACGCGAACCGCATTCGCCAGAATGTCGACGCCGCGCAGCATCTTGTCACGGGCATCGCCGGAAAAACGGACTTCCTTGGCAGCCATATGCCTCTACTCCTCAAATGGTTGTTTGCGATTTGGACCCGGGTCGCCTCAGGCGGCCTTCCTGCGGGCGGCAGTGCCTTCGAGCACGCCCATGATGTCGCTCTCCTTCATGATGAGGAGATCCTCGCCATCGATCTTCACTTCGGTGCCGGACCACTTGCCGAAAAGAATGCGGTCGCCGGCCTTCACATCGAGCGGAACAAGTTTGCCGCTCTCGTCGCGCGCGCCGGAGCCCACGGCGATGATCTCGCCCTCTTGCGGCTTCTCCTTCGCGGTATCCGGAATAATGATTCCGCCCTTGGTCTTTTCCTCGCCTTCGAGGCGACGGACGACGACGCGGTCATGCAGCGGACGAAATTTCATGAATTTACCTCCATTTACGATGGCGTTCGCCCAAGCTGGCCAAGGCAGTCCCATGACCCAGCATTTCTGTTAGCAGCCGACCTGGTCGAGTGCTAATTGCGTGTGGATTTAAGAGCCGCGTGTTGGGGTGTCAAGGGGGTTGGGCGCACTCAATGCGCGCCAATCGGGGGTCAAATTGCGCGCGCGCTTGAGGAAACCGCCAACCTGCGTGGCGCTCGCTCGACCCAATTAAAGGCGTTCCAAACGGCGAGGCGTACTTCAATCCCGTCAACACATCTTTCTTTGGCAATGAGTTTCTCCGGGATCGGGAGCGGGAAACTCAAACCTTTGCGCATCTTCAGGACCCGGCGATCTCCTCGCGTAAAATCTCGAGCTCGAGCCATTGGGTCTCCGCCTCGGAAAGCTCATCTTGCGCCTTGGTCAAGGCTGTGGCGGCCTGCTCGAAGGTGCGCGGGTCTTGCGAGTAGAGCGCGCCATTCTCGAGCTTTGATCGCAGCTCGCCTATTCGACGCTCGAGCGCCGCGATCCTTCCCGGCAGCGTCGCCAGCGCATGGCTCTCGTTGAAGCTCAATCTCCGTTTCGTGGGCCTTACCGGGGAGGTTTTCGGCAAAGCTGCGTCGGGCGCCTCGCGTCCAGGTTTTCTCGAAGGAGCTGCCCGCGCGAACCCTTCGCTCCGTTGCGCCAGCATGTCGGTATACCCGCCTGCATATTCGAGCCAGCGACCAGCGCTGTTTGGCGCGATCACGGCATTGACCACCCGATCGAGGAAGTCACGGTCATGGCTCACGAGGAGAACGACCCCCTGATACTCGCCGAGCCGGTCCTGCAGGACGTCTAGCGTCTCGAGGTCGAGGTCGTTCGTCGGTTCGTCGAGAACGAGGAGGTTGGAGGGTTTGGCGAAGGCGCGCGCCAGCATGAGCCGGCCGCGCTCCCCACCCGAGAGCGCACGGAGCGGCGTGCGCGCCTGCTCGGGCGTGAACAGGAAATCCTGCAAATAGCCGATCACGTGACGGGGTTCGCCTCCGACGCTGATCATGTCGGAGCCCCCGCCCGTGAGTGCATCCGCGAGTCGCGTATCGGGGTCGAGTTCGGCGCGGAGCTGATCGAGCCTTGCGATTTCCAAATTGGCCGCTAGCTTCACCGCACCTTCGTCGGGCGCGAGCGCTCCGGTGAGCATGTTCAGAAGTGTCGTCTTGCCGCTGCCGTTCGGCCCAATGATGCCGATCCGGTCGCCGCGCGCGACACGCAGCGAAAAATCGCTCACGATCGGCCTTGCACCAAAGCTCTTGCCGAGCCCCTTCGCCTCGATCACGAGCGAGCCCGAGCGGCTCGCCTCGGCGAGCGTCATCGCGACCGCGCCGGCCGGCGCTCTGTGCTCACGGCGTGCCTGCCGAAGCTGCAAAAGCGCGCCGAGACGTCGCAAATTGCGTTTGCGGCGCGCCGTGACACCGTAGCGCAGCCAGTCCGCCTCGGCCGCGAGCTTGCGATCGAGCTTGTGGGCTTCACGCTCTTCTTCGGCCAAGACCTCGTCGCGCCAGGCCTCGAAGCTCGCAAAGCCCCGATCGGTCCGCCGCGCCTTGCCGCGATCGAGCCAAAGCGTTGCCCGAGACAGATTGGTGAGAAAGCGACGATCGTGGCTGATGAGCACAAGCGTTGTCCGCTTTCCCTTGAGCTCCTCTTCGAGCCACTCGATCGTGGCGAGGTCGAGATGGTTCGTGGGCTCATCGAGAAGGAGTATGTCGGGGGAGGGCGCAAGCACGCGCGCGAGCGCGGCGCGCCGAGCTTCACCGCCGGAAAGTTCCGCCGGGTTCTCCTCACCCGTGAGCCCGAGCGCCTCGAGAAGGCGGCTTGCCGCGAAGCGATCATCGGCCGGGCCGAGACCCTCCTCGACATAGGCGCGCGTCGTCCGAGCACCTGAGAAATCCGGCTCTTGCGGCAAATAGCGCAAGGTCGTGCCAGGCTGAAGGAAGCGTTGGCCCCGGTCAGGCTCGACAAGGCCCGCCGCGATCTTGAGAAGCGTCGACTTGCCCGAGCCGTTGCGGCCGACGACGCAAAGGCGATCGCCTTGCGAAACCGTAAGGTCGACATTGCCGAGCAATGGGGCGCCGCCAAAGGCAAGCGCGATGTCGCTGAGCTGGAGAAGGGGAGCGGCGGCCATGCGCCGCGCCTCTTACAAGCGAGCGGCGCGCAACGCCAGCCGAAGGATCACGCCGCGGCGGCGGCCTCATCGCAAAGGCGCTGGCGAGCTCGCGCGAGGCGCGACATCACCGTGCCGATCGGGACGGCGCAAATTTCGGCGATCTCGCGGTAGCTGTGGCCCTGAAGATCGCGCAGCACCAGCACTTGGCGGATCGATTCCGGAAGGCCTTCGACCATGCTCTTGAGGCGCTCGTTTTCGGTCTTGGCAATGAGCGCCGCCTCCGGCGTCTCGACCCTGTTGGGCTCGAAAGGAAGGGCGTGTTTTTGTTCGAGGCTTTCGAGGTCCTCGCCGAGCACGAGAGCCGATGGGCGGTTCTTTCGTAGCCAGCGATAGGCGGTGTGACGCACGATGGTGAGGAGCCAGATGCGTGCATCGCCATAGGCGAACTGGTCGATCGCCCGAAACGCCCGAAGGCTTGCCTCTTGCACGATGTCCTCGGCGTCCGTGCCGTTCTTCGTGAGCCAGCGCGCAAGCACATAAGCGTCGTCGAGGTGTGGCAGCACCACATTGGCGAAGAGCTTCTTGCGTTCGGCGGCGCTTATCGGGGAGGCGCGGACGGGTCGCGGCTCAGCGGTGGGCGGCGTCTGGCGTGACCCGTTCCCGGAGGCTGCCGACCGATCTCCAAAATCGAATGTCATCGCCGTCATTGCCGGGCATCCCCTGCCATCCCCCAAAGTGACGCGCAGGGTATCGGCGATGTTGCGGAACGCTTCAATGGATAGAGGCTCCTTTCCTCATGGAATAAAAATACCCGTGGAAATGTAATTTTCTCAAATACTTTGTTAAAAACATCCTCTGGGCATTTGCGGTCCCCGTAACGCGATGGTAGTTCGTGGTGAACGATTTCGTTTTCGCAATGCAAGCAGTCACAGCGCCGCGGTCATACCGATTTGACAACTTCGAGGTCGATCTTCGGACCGGCCAGTTGACCAAGGATGGACGTCGACAAAGTTTGCAAGAGCAACCCTTCGCCGTGCTCGCCATGCTTCTCGAAAGGGCGGGCGAACTGGTGACGAGGGAAGAGCTACGCGACCGTATCTGGACGCACACGCTTGTTGATTTCGACCACGGCATAGTGCCTTCGATCCGTTGCGCCCTGAGCGCGCCTTTCAGAATCTCTTGTGTCGCCTTCGCTTGCCGTCGAAGCCGAGCATGACCGCAATGATGGGGGCTGGCCCGGTTCGGGTTTGCTGATGCAAGTAGACACGCGCCTGCGATCATATCGATTTGGAGCTTTCGAGGTCGATCTTCGGACCGGCGCATTGATGAAGCGTGGAGTTCGCCAGAATCTGCAAGAGCAACCGCTCAAGGTGCTTGCGATGCTTCTCGAGCGGCCAGGTGAGGTCGTGAGCCGCGAGGAACTGCGTGATCGGGTCTGGACGCATACGGTTATCGATTTCGACCACGGCATCAACAAGGCGATCAACAAGATCCGAGACGTGCTCGGCGATTCGGCCACACATCCTCGTTTTGTGGAGACGGTCGCCCGGCGCGGCTATCGTTTTCTCGCCGAGGTGACGGCGCTCGACATGGCAAGCGCGAAGCCTGCGGCCGCGATTCGCTCGATCGCGGTGCTGCCGCTCGAGGATTTGTCAGGTGACAGCGCCCAGGACTACTTCGCCGACGGTATGACCGACGAGCTCATCATGAGCCTCGGACAGATCAGTGCGTTGCGGGTGATCTCGAGAACGTCGGTGATGAGCTACAAGCTCGTTCGCAAGCCGTTGCCGGAGATTGCGCGCGAGCTTGCCGTCGAGGCCGTGGTCGAAGGCACCGTGATGCGCTCGGGCACACGCATTCGCATCGCGGCGCATTTGATCGAGGCACCGGCCGACAAGCGCATCTGGACCAAAAGCTACGAGGAGGATTTTCGCGACACGATCAACTTGCAGCACAGGGTCGCGCGCCACATCGCCGAGCAGGTGCGCGCCACCTTGAGCCGGCGCGAGCAGGCGCACCTCGAGAGCGGAAAGGCGATCGAGCCTACCGCCTATGAGGCCTATCTTCGCGGCCGGTATTTTTGGAACAAGCGGACCGAGGATGGCCTGCGCAAGGCGATCGCATGTTTCAACGAGGCGATCGAGGCAGACCCGACCTACGCGCAGGCATATGCCGGCCTTGCCGATTCCTACGCGCTTTCCGGCGATTGGCAGCACGGAATGCTGGCTCCCAAGGATGCTCTCCCGAAAGCCAAAGCCGCGGCGGACCGAGCGCTGGCGCTCGACGGCAGCCTCGGGGAGGCTCATGCGTCGCTCGCCTTCGCCCTCGACCTCTACTTTTGGGATTGGAGCGCCGCCGAGGCCGAATACAAACGGGCGATTGCGCTGAACCCGAGCTACGCGACCGCGCACCAATGGTACGCCTGGCATTTGATCGCAACCGGCCGCAACCATGAGGCGATCGACGCCTTGCGCAAGGCCTCGAGCCTCGACCCTCTCTCGCTCATCATCGGGGCCGATCTGGCGGACGCGCTTTGCATTGCTCATCTGCACGAAGACTCCATCGAGCAAAGCCGGAAAATCCTGGAGATGGACCCGAATTTTTCGCTTGGGCATTACCAGCTCGGCCAAGCTCTCGCACAAATGAAATCGCACGATCAGGCGATCGCCGAGTTTCGGACGGCAATCGCGCTGGCCACTGACCGACCGGTGTTCGCCTCGAATCTCGCCCATGCGCTCGCTCAATCCGGACGCGAGCAGGAGGCACGGCATATCGTCAAGGAGCTGGTGGCCAGGCAAAGCCAGCACTCGCCTTCCCATTCGAATATCGCGCTCGCCTATGTGGGCCTTGGGGACCACAAGGAGGCGATGGTCTGGCTGGAGAAGGCCCTCCAGTCGCGCTTCCATCCCGCGATCCTGGCGCGTCCGGCTTTCGATCCCCTGCGCTATGATCCGAGATTTCAGGAGCTTTTGCGCCGTCTGGGCCTGCCTCAAGGCGGCTGAGGGTCGCCTTGCCCGGGTGAAGAAAGCCGGTTTCGGCCGCTTCTTATTGCGGAGATGCCCCATTCTTACCCAGGTGCTGCGCGCCCCAACCGGCGGACGCCGCCTCGAGGGCTTCGAGGAGGTCGCGAACGGTCGGTAGAAGAGGCACAGCCACCCGGGGGTTGCGTTCCTGGACGCGGCGGGATCTGGCTTCCTGCGCGCATTTCTGCGCATGCACGTTCCGGTTTATCACCTGCAGATTGGGCAGACCCCAAAAGCCGAGAAGCCGCGGCCACTCCACGTCGCGATGCTCGCGCCATAGCTTGAAGAGCGGCAGCTTGTGGTCGACCTCGGCGTTTCGCAAAAGCCGCTTGCCGGCGCTGACGCAGCGGTGCTTCTGGCGGCGCTTGAGAAGAGCCACCTCGTCACCCGGCGCATTCCACAGCCGCCAAGCGGTCACGCAGGCCGCGTGCCATTCGGCGTTTCGGTTTGGCCCCGTGCCCCAGAGATCCCGATGCCAGCCGAAGCGATAGACCTCCTGCCCGCAAACGCAGCAATGGCCCTTGCCCAGCGCGAATGCCTTTTCGCGGTAAGGCGCAGGCGGCGTCCGGAAGCTCAACGGAAGTCCGGTCGCTGCGGCTTCGCCCGAGCCATCGGCGATCGTCCAGCGCCAGCCCGGCGGCGCGCCGCTTCGCGCCGCGAGCGCACGCGCCAGCCGTTCGGCACGCAGCGGATGAGCGCGCCAATAGCCGTCCACCGCAAGTCTCGGCAGCGGCGGCACGAAAGGTCGTCCCAAGGCATGGCGCAGCACGATGGCGGGAAAGATCGCGGGGAGCGCTCTTTCGAGGCGCTCTCGCGCTTTGCGGTTTCGTGCTTCCCGAAAACGCGCGCTCGTCGAGGAAGAAGGGTTGGCGACCATTTGAGAAAAGCCGGGAAACTGGTGCGCTCTGTTCGTAAACAGGCGGCGTAAAGGTTTTCGAAACGCCGCTCGCCCGGACGCGCTGACACTGCGCCGCGCGAGGAGCTATAGCTTCGGTTTCGGTGCATCTTGCGCCAAACCCGCCTCGGCCACTGCCTCAGGCTCGGCAGGATCACGGAAATCGAAAGTGTCATCGCCGCGTCGCAAAACGAAGGGAATTTCGGCTCCGATGGCACAGGCGCTCGCGGACGCGGCAATCGTGGGGCCGCGGCCGGAGCGGCTCATCGAGGCGCGCCGCACGAGAGGCTTTGTCTCGGCGCACGCCGCCTTCTGGCTCCTGGCGCCCTCGCTCTTCCTCCTGTTCCTGTTCACCTATGTGCCGATTCTCGAGGCCTTGATGCAGGCGGTGAGCCTCGAAGGATTTGGCGGCAAGTTCAGCGGATATGGTTTCGGCAATTTTCAACGACTCTTCGCCGACGCGTCGTTCTGGAAGGCCTTGTCGAACAATCTCGTTTATGGGCTTGGCACCGTTGCGCCCTCAATCGCGCTTGCGGTGCTCATCGCCGTCGCTTTGCAGGACGCGACGCGGCTCAATGCCTTTTTGCGCACGGTGATCGTCTTTCCGGTCGTGCTGCCGCTCGTCGCGGTCGCGACGCTCTTCGCTTTCGTGCTCATGCCGGGCGTCGGCCTCCTCGATTACCATCTCGCGAAGCTCGGCATCAGCGGAACGAATTGGCTGGGCAATCCCGACACCGCGCTCTACGCCATCATCGGGCTCAGCATCTGGAAGAACGCCGGCTACTACATGCTCTTCGTGCTCGCCGGCCTGCAAGGAATTGCGCCTGAGCTTCACGAAGCCGCCAAGCTCGATGGGGCGGGCGCCTTCACGCGCTTCTTGCGCATCACCTTGCCGCTTTTGAAGCCGACGCTTGCCTTCATCCTGGTGATCGCGATGATCAATGTCGTCACGCAGATCGATCACGTCATCGTGCTCACCGGTGGGGGACCATCGGATTCGACCAATATCCTCTTGAACTACATCTTTCAGGCCGCGCACCAGCAAGGCGACAGCGGACGGGCGGCCGCCGCGACCGTGATCTCCGTCGCGGCCCTGCTCTCGCTCTCGGTCGCTTCGTTGAAAACGCTCGAGCGTGGCATGCACTACGAGTCCTGAAGATGCGCATCGCCTTTCCCCCCACGTCTCGCCGGGCGCTGCCTCTTTTGGCCGTCGCATGCCTTTGCGGGTTAGCGCTCGTCTGGTCGACGCCGTTGTGGTGGATGCTCGTCGCCTGCGTGCGGACTATCCCGTACGGGTCGACGCAGGCCGCCTCGCTCGTGCCGGACCTCCACCCGACCGCCGAACATTTCGTGGATGCGTTCGCGCAAGGTGATTTCGCGCGCTGGTACCTGAACACGCTGATCGTCACGCTCGGCATTCTCATGGTGCAGCTCGTCACGATCACGCTCGCCGGCTATGCCTTCGCGCGCATGGAGTTTCGCGGAAGAAACCTCCTCTTCTATCTCTTCTTGCTGCAGCTCACGCTCGCTCCGCCGATCCTGATCGTGCCGAACACGCTGATGATCGTGAGGCTTGGACTCTACGATTCCTTGCCCGGCGTGATGGCGCCCTACTTCGCTTCCGCCTTCGGCGTCTTCCTCATGCGCCAGACCTTCAAGACCATCCCGCGCGACTTCGAGGAAGCCGCTATCCTCGACGGGGCGAATTTCGCGCAGATGATCCGGCTCGTTCTCGTGCCGCTGGCGCGTCCTGGCCTCATCGCCTTCTCGATCGTGTCGCTCACCTCGCACTGGAACGAGTTCCTCTGGCCGTTGATGGTGACGGACAGTCCCGACAAGATGGTGCTCACCGTCGGGCTCACCTCTTTCGTGCGCTCGGCCGAGCAAGCGGCCGATTGGGGCCTCGTCGCGGCCGCGACGCTCCTGGTCGCCGGACCCCTTCTGATCGCCTTCGCGCTTTTTCAGCGCCAATTCGTCAATTCCTTTCTTTTCACGGGCATCAAATAGGAGAGCTTGGATGAGAGTCATGAGAAGGATCGCGCTCGCCGCGGCGCTCACCGCGATGACCGCGGGCGCGGCGACCGCCGCGACGCGGATCGATTTTTTCTTCCCGGTACCCGTCGACGGGGCGCTCGCCAAGGAGATGCAGAACCTCGTGGCGCGCTTCAACCAGGAAAATCCGGATATCGAGGTCACCGCGGCCTACACCGGCACCTACGACGAGACCGACATCAAGACGCGCGCGGCGATCAAGGCGGGCAAGCCGCCGGCCGTCGCTCTGATGAGCGCCAACTTCATCACGCAATATCACATCGACGATCTCGTCGAGGCCTTCGATCCGCTGGTGCGCGCCGAAGGCAAGGCGCCTGAGGAGTTCATGGATGGCTTCTGGCCGGCACTTGTCGGCAATGCGCGGGTCGACGGCGGTATCTATGGCGTGCCGTTCCAGAACTCCACGCCACTTCTCTACTACAATGTCGACGCCTTCAAGGAGGCCGGACTCGACCCGGACAGGCCGCCGGTGACCTGGGCCGATTGGTTGGAGGACGCGAGGAAGCTCACGCGTCGCGAAGGCGACAAGACGACCCGCTACGGCATCATGCTGCCCGGCACTTACGACATTCTCGGCTGGACGATGTCGGCGCTCACCCTTTCGAACGGCGGCCAATATTACAACCCCGATTGGGGAGGAGAGATCTATTACGACAAGCCCTCGACCGTTGGCGCACTCACTTTCGTCGATGACCTCGTGCACAAATTCAAGGTGATGCCGGAAGGCACGATCCAGACGCCGGCGATGAACAACGCCTTTTTCGGCGGCCAGGTCGCGATGATCGTCTCCTCGACGGGTTCTTTGTCCTTCATCCGGCAGAACATGAAGGTGCCGTTCAAGGTCGCCTTTATTCCAAGGAATGTGCGCAACGCGGTGCCGATCGGCGGTGCGTCGCTGATCATTCCGAAAGGCAATTCGAAAGAACGCCAGGAAGCGGCCTGGAAGCTCGTCAAATGGCTGACGAGCCCAACCGTATCCGGCGGCTGGAGCCGCTTCACCGGCTACTTTGCGCCGGTGAAGGCCGCCTATGAGCTGCCAGAGATGAAAGATTTCATCGACAAGAATCCCGACGCCAAAGTTGCTCTCGAGCAGCTCGCTTTCGCCAAGCCCTGGTTTGCGACTTACAACACCGTCGCCGTCCGCAAGGCGCTGGAGGACGAAGTGCAGGCGATGCTTTCCGGCAAAAAGACACCGGCTGAAGCCGCGAAGGCCGCGCAAGCCAATGCGGATGCGCTGCTCAAACCCTATGTGGACGCGACCGCGCTCAACCTGCCCAAATGAGCAGGCCTCGCGAGAACCTTGTCCGCGTGTAAATCAAGGGGTCTCAAGGTGATGAGCGTCACGACGTCGCTTGCGACGCGGGCGCTGCGAGGCGCGTGGAGATACCCAGCAGCGCGAGCGCGAAAACGCTGACGACCGCAGCGAACATCGCCACGGCGATGAGAAGCCCCAGGATTTGGGCCCCGAAGCCGACCGCGATTACCGGGACCGCCACGCCGAGGTAGGACATGATGTAGAAGCCCGAAGCCACTTCGGCGCGGCGCGCGACCGGCGCGAGCCTGTTCACAAGCACCATCGCGCCCAAATAGCCGAACCCGTGCCCGGCACCGACGACCAGCGCTCCGGCGCCAAGCAACGCGGCGCTGTGCAACGGATTCGCAAGCGCAAGGCTCGAAAGCCCGATCGGCAGGAGGACGAGTCCGATCGTGATCGCAACTCTGTCCGACAACTTTCGAGAGAAGATTTGCGCGCCAGCGGAGCCGAAGAGCATCACCGACACGAAGGCACCCCCGATCGCCAGATTACCCAGCCCGAGCAGCAGCTTCACGTAACCGGGCGCGAGCGTGAGAAACAGCCCCGCGGCCGCCCACACCGTGAAGGAGACCGCCGAGGCGAAGGCAAACTGCGTGCGAATCTCGGCCGGGACAGCCGGAAGGCGAAGCTCGAGCGCGAAGGGGCGGCGCTGCGATAGCGTCTCGGGCATGAAGGCAAGCGCCGCGATCGGAAGCATAAGCAAAAGATAGATGACGAAAGGCAGCCTGGTCGGCCAGGGTCCATATTCGGCAAGGAACCCGCCGAAGAGCGGGCCGAGCGCGGCACCGCTCGAATTGGCGACAGAAACGGCGAACGCCCCCCTTGGGCGGTTGCCGTGAGGCTCGAGTTCCAGCATTGCGGCCGTGCCGGCACCCGCGACCACGCCGGTCGAGAGCCCTTGCAGGGCGCGCGCGACGAACAAGGAGGCGAGACTGCCTGCGCCCGCGAAGATCGCGGCCCCGAGCGCACCGAATCCGAAGCCGAGGAGGATGACGGCACGTCGACCGATCCGGTCCGAGATTTGACCAAAGACGAGAAGCGAGGGGATGAGGAAGAGCACGTAGATCGCGAAGATCAAGGTGAGGACGCCGGAGGAGAATTGCAGCTCCTCCTGGTAGACACGATAAAGCGGCGTCGGGATGGTGGTGCCGACGAAGAGCATGAGGAAAGCGTAGCCGAGAAGCCAGAAGGAACTCGTGCGTTTCAGAACTGGCCGACGCAAGACGACAGCGCTCATGAGGCTCCTTCAACTGACTGCACCTGGTGGTCCGGCCCCGACAAATGGCCCCCATTTGTCGGAAAAGGCCTGACCACAACTTTATAATATTGTGGATAGATTTTACCGGCGGATTGGAAACGATCCGTCGCAATCGATCCACCAGCGCAACTTGCGTTTGCGTTCGCGTAGAGATCGATCAGGGTGGTCTTGATCCGAAAAATGCAGGCGCTCGATCTGAGGGAAGATAAAGCGCAACGAGTTATAAATAGCGGTCATGGATTGGCACAAGCTCGAAACATTCTCGTTCGGCGACAGCTCCAAACTCGCCGACGAGCTTCTCGCCCTTGTGCTTGAGGGCAAGAAGCGCGCGCCAGCTGTTGGGCCGTCAGCGAAGGCCTCAAAGGCGCGGCGCTCGCCAAACCCATGGTAGCACTTGATGGAGCGGGCCGACCGCGCGCCATATTGGAAACAGTCGAACTCGTGCAGCGCCGGTTCGATGAAGTTGACGCATCATTTGCCTTCGATGAAGGCGAAGGGGATCGCTCGCTCGCCTATTGGCAGGAGGCCCATCGAAGGTACTTCACGCGATTAAACCTCTTTCGGCCCGACATGATGCTCTGGTGCGAACGGTTCAACCTAATCTCGACAATTGCTTTGGAATAGCCGCTCGGTTAGCGCTCCTCCTCATCCCGCTCACGGCTCCAATGTCGCGAGATAAGAAGCGACCGCGATCATGTCGTCCGTCGAAAGCTTCTCGGCGATAGGGCGCATGATGGCGCTCGCCGCGCCCGCACGCGCGCCAGACTTCATGTCGTAAAGCTGGCGCACGACATAGCTCGGCGAGCGACCGGCGATCCTGGGAATCGGCCCTCCTCCCTTGAGGTCTGGCGCGTGGCAAGCGCGACAGGGCGTCACCCCATTTTCGCCGTCGCCCTTGACTAGGGCCTCGCCCCTCGCCACGGAGCCCTTCGGCACATAGGCGATGAATTGCGAGCGCGAATCGCGCAGTTCGAATTGCTCCAAATCCGCCGGGACCTCGACGATCCGCCGCCCCAAGGGCTCGCTGCCGCCCCTCGGATCGACGATGAAAAAGAAGCGTGCGATCTCGGTTCTTGGCGCCGCGTCGCTTTCCACAACCTTGATGATCGGCTTCGGCTCAAGGGCGGAGAAATAGTTCGCGGCGGCGCGAACGTCGTCGTCGCTCACGGCGCGCGCCGTCTCTATCATGAGCTTGAAGGTTCCCTCCGGCACGGAGAATTTCCGCAAGCCGCTTTTGAAATCGGCAACTTGCTGCACGATGTACTCGGCGGGCAGCCCGGCGAGGCTCGCGCTTTCGGGCCCCCCGGTTCCCTCCGCGCGGTGGCAGGCACCGCAAGCGCGCACCCCGGGCGGAACCCCATGGGCGACCACCTCGGGCATCGGCGGATGATCCGCGGGATGCCAGTCGGGCGAAAAGAACAGATCCTGCTCTTGCCTGATTGTGAAGCTCGCGCTGCTGTCTGGAACGTGGCGAGGAAGGTCGTCAGCGGGCGGCAATGGGAAGTCGGGAGCCCAAAGATAGGCCCATGCCGGAAAATCGTCCCGCTGCCCAGCGGCGTTCGCGGGCTCGCGATCGATGAGCGCGCCTGCCATTCCGGCAAGCGCCAACCCAAGGATCGTCAAGGTGGCCGGCAGGCCTTTCGTTGCTCTCATCACGAAGCACTCCGTCAAGATCGGGAAAGCTGGAATGCGATCCTCTCTACCTTTCTCTGGGAGGCCGATGAGATCCGCTGTCCTGCTGAGCTCGACTCTCGGGCTCTTCGCGCCCGCCAATCCTGACTAATTAGACTCAGTCCCCATTAGAAGGCTAGGTTTTTCCATCAGGAGCATTTCGCGGATGCGCCAATGCCCCCTGATGAGGCATCCATGACGCCCGTCGCGATTCCGAATCGGGGAAGGTTGAAGGCTTTTGCGCTGACGGCCGCCGTGCGAAAACAGCGCCGGCTCAAGGCCGTCCGCGGAGCTCTGAAGAGGAGGAGCGCCATGGCGAGGCAGAGGGTGCTTGCGGTCGGCCTCGGCCATATGGGCATGAGCCATGCGCCCGCCTATGCGCGCCTTCCCGGCTTCGAGCTCCTGGGGTCTGCGAGCGGCGCATCGCGGCGCAGGTCGCGATCAACAACTATGATCAATCGCACGTCGTGTTCGAGGACGGCTCGGTCGGCTGTACGAGGCCGGCTGGGCCCGATGATCAGCGAGTCCGCGTTCTTCGTGAACGATGTATTCGGGCCAATGGGCTCGGTTGGCCAACTACGCAAAACGTTCTTTATCGTCTGACTGATCGGGGAAACGCTCGCAGTATCAGGCTCAGCCTGGATCGGCCGGCAACACAAAGACCTGACCCGGGAAAACGAGGTTCGGATTGCGAATCTGGCTCGCATTGGCCTCGTAGATCTGCGTGTAGCGAGTGCCCCGCCCGAGCATCTTCTTGCTGATCCGCCAGAGGCTGTCGCCATGCGCGACGGTTGTGGTGCGTACTTCCTTCACGACAGCGGCGGCAGGCCCCGGAGCGCTCGGCGCAACGCCGCTCGAGGATGCCACGGATTGAGGCTTCGGTTCTTCTTTGGCGGAAGAATCGACCTTCGAGGTTTGTGATTGATCGGGCGGCGCTTTCTGAGGGGCCGTTTGCGCAATCACCGGCCCGGGCGTCGAGGTCGCGAGGCCCGTGGGTGCGGGGGCCGGGAAATCGAAAGGCACTTCGGCGCGAGCAATGACCTTGCCGCTCCCCGGCTCGACCTCGTCGGCTCGCACCGCGTAATGCCCAGGCTGCATGCCCTTTTCCACTTTGAGGGACCAGAGCCCGTTCAAATCGGCAATCACTTTCCCGACGAAGGCGCCGTTGAGATAGAGCCGGCTCTGGCTTCCAGGAGGCGCCGAGCCCGTGGCGTAGAAGCTCCCGCCTTCCTCGGCCTCGGCCGAACGAATTGAAACGGGCGGGGCGGGTTTGGTCGGGTTCGCGTCAGACGGCGAAGTGCCCGGTTGAGGTTTCGGCAAGCCAGCATCGGCGCGCCCGCTCGCGGGCTGTTCCGGGGCGGCGCGTGCAACCGCCACCGGTTGCTGGCCCGTGTTCCCCACCGAAACCTTGACGCTCTGGGACGAAGCGCCCGAGCCCCCACCGGGAAGCATCGATTGCAAGGTGAGCGCGTGCTCGCCGGGCGCGAGCGGCGGGGGAAGAAAAACCACCTCACCATTGGCATCGGCAAGCGCGCGGGCGAGCTCCTTGTCGCCATCCTTGAGAAGGATCGTGCTTCCGGGCGAGCCTCGTCCCGCGATCACACCTTCGCCCGTACGCTCGATGCGTACGATGTCGAATTCGGGCGGCTGCGGCTTGCCTCCGGCATCCGCGCTCGAAGGGGCGCCAGTCGTGGGCGGAGCACCAGGCTCAACTGTCGTGGCACTCGTGCCGACATTGGGCTTTGGCGCTGCCGCCGTGTTCTCGGCGTTGCTCGATGCCACTTGCGCCGGCGCGCCAGGCGAATTTTCGGAGGCAGCGCGAGGAACCTCGATCTTCTTTTGGTAGGCATACCAACCTGTGGCTCCGGCGAGGACGCAGACAAGTCCCATCGCCGCCGCCACGACGACCGCTTGCCGGTTTTTCGCTGTGCTTAAAAACCCCGCCATGGCCTGCGTTTCCCCTGACCGAGCAGAGTTCAGCCGAGATCGTTCCCAAGTACCGTCAGGGTAACAAAGCGTATACAAACCGGCAAGCGGCCGGGACCACCGAAAGGGTGGACGCTTCGCGATTCGCAAAGCCTTCGCGTCCGCGCTCACTCCGGTGGCCCCGCAGCAATGCCGTTTCGCCATCAGCGCTTGTGGCTAACGGTAAATGACGACTCCCCTGTGATAGGGATACGGGCGACGATAATAGCCGTGACGATAGGGATAATACGGGCGATGCGTCACCACCGCGCCGCGCGGACCCGCACATCCGGCACGGTAGACGCCGCGCGCGCACACGACGGCGCCCGCATCCTCGGCGGTCAGGGCGAAAAAGCCTCCGAGAAGCGCAGCCGTAAAAATCAATCGTTTCATCGTGGTCTCCTCTTTGAAAAAGTGGCCGGTCGTCGAATTCCCGCATCCCTTTTTGTTTGAAACATGGATCGCGACGCGAGATCGCCGTGCATCTCGATCGCAAATGGACGAATAGGTTTATCCGGTGAATTGTTCCCCGGCGTTAGATGAACCTCGTATGCTAGCATGAAATCGGAGAACGCAATTCTTGCTTATGTGCCATTTTGTCGAACTTGACATTTGGGGATTGCCAGAGTGACCTTTGCGTAATTGACGCCGACATGGTGGAGGGTAACATGCGCTTGCTCGGGCGTTGCGTTTTATTGTCCGCAACTTTTCTTGCGACAAGCGCGATGGCGCAGACAGCCGCCGAACGCTCCGCCTGCCGAACCGATTTCCAGAAGCTGTGCAAGGGAACCAAGCCGGGCGGCGGCCGCGTATTGGCCTGCCTCTCCCAGCAACGCGACCAGCTGAGCGAAGCTTGCCGCAAGGTTGTCGATGCGCACGCGCAGAAATGAGTGCTTGCCGTGTGAGAGCCTGGCGCTCGAACCTTCTGTCGAGCGCCCCCAAGCCGTAGCCGGACCGGTGTGAGAACATGACCCCTCATTGCAACTTACGTCCGCTGAGTGCCCTCATCGCGCTGGTTGCGCTCCTGACGACGGCGCCAGCGGGCGCGCAGCAACCTTCGCAAGCACAGATCAGCGCGATTCGATCCTCGTGCGCGTCGGACTATCGCGCTCATTGCGCCAGCGTTCCGACAGGCGGAATGGCGGCGTTGAATTGCCTTCGTCAAAACGTGGAGAAGTTGTCGGCTGCATGCCAAGGCGCTGTCAACGCGGTAGGCGCAGGCGCCGCGCCTTCAGCAGCCCCAGCCGCAACGCCGTCGGCGGCGCCGAGCGCAAGCCCCACCGAGGCAGCACCCGCGGTGCCCGCCGCACCGGCGGCGCCGGCCCCCGCCGCGCGCAGCTTTCGGCCGATGACGCCGCGCCAGGAGATCGCCGTGCTTCGGGGCGCGTGCGGCCCCGACTACCGCGCGCTCTGCGCAGGGGTTCCCCCCGGCGGCGGGCGCGTCATGGCGTGTTTTCGAGAGAACGCGGCTTCGCTTTCACCAGCTTGTCGGGCCGTGTTGATGGCGGCGCGCCGGCGCTGAAGCGACACGGCCGCCTCGATCCTGAAACCGGCTCCATCAAAGCGGCGGGTGGCAAACGCGAGGAGGGCGGATGAAGACCATCGTCATCTTGGCAGCCTTGCTCTCGCTCTCGGCGTGCAACGAGAATCACTATGTCGCGCCGCCCGCGCCGAAAGTTACGGTCGCCCATCCGTTGCGCCAGGAGATCACTCGCTATCTCGAGACGAGCGGCAATCTTGCTTCGGTCAACTCGACCAATCTCGTCGCCCGCGTCGCGGGGTTCGTGCAGGAGGTCAAGTTCAAGGACGGGGAGACGGTGAAGGCCGGCCAGCCCCTTTTCGTCGTCGAGCCCCAGCCGTACGAGATCGCCTTGGAGCAGGCGAAGGCGGCGGAGGCGAGCGCCGACGCAACCGTGACGCAAGCGCAAGCCGATTATGCCCGGCAGACCCAGCTTCAAAGACAGGATTTCGCCTCCAAGGCCACGCTCGAGTCGTCGACCGCCACGCGCGATTCCGCGCTTGCCGTGCAACGGCAGAAGGAGGCCGACACGAAGCAAGCCGAGATCAACCTCGGTTACACGCAAGTGAAGGCGCCTTTCGACGGCATCGTCACGGCGCGCCAAGTCTCCGTCGGGGAGCTCGTCGGCATGGGCAGCCCAACCGTGCTCGCGACTGTCGTCCAGCTCGACCCGATTTACGTCAATTTCAATGTCAGCGAGCAAGACGTGGTGCGGCTGCGCGCCGGCATTCGTGAACGCGGCACGACCGAGGCCGAGCTGAGAAAGATGACGATCGAGGTCGGGCTCGTCAATGAGACCGGCTACCCGCATAAAGGCACGCTCGATTACGCCTATCCCGGCGTGACGTCCTCGACCGGGACACTCGCGGTGCGCGGCGTGTTGCCTAATCCGGATCGCATTCTCTTGCCGGGGTATTTCGTTCGCATCCGCGTGCCGCTCTCGAAAGAGCCCGATACACTTCTCGTTCCCGACGCGGCCATCGGCAACGATCAAGGTGGACGATACGTCCTTCTCGTCGGCAAGGACGGCATCGTCGAGCAACGCAAGATCGAGATCGGCGAAACGCGCGGCGATCTGCGTATCGTCACTCAAGGACTGAGCGCGGACGACAGCGTTATCGTCTCGGGAGTAGCGCGCGCAGTCCCGGGCCAGAAGGTGGAGGCGGAGCCGCAAACGCTCGCCCGCTCGGGCGAGGACGGCGAGGTCAAATGATCTCCAAATTCTTCATCGAGAGGCCCGTTCTCGCCAACGTCCTCGCGGTCATGATGGTGGTGATCGGCGCGGTCGCGCTCTTCTCGCTACCGGTCGCCCAATACCCCAATATCGTGCCGCCGACCGTGCAGGTGACCACCCGTTACCCGGGCGCCAACGCGCGCACCATCATCGATGCCGTCGCTCTTCCGATCGAGCAGCAGGTGAACGGCGTCGAGAACATGCTCTACATGCAGTCCTACGCCGCGTCCGACGGCAGCTACACGCTCACGGTCACCTTCCAGATCGGCACCGACCTGAACTTCGCGCAAGTGCTCGTACAAAACCGCGTATCGAGCGCGCTCGCCGCCTTGCCGCAAGCGGTGCAATCCCAAGGCGTCAATGTGCAAAAGAAATCCACTGCGATCTTGCAGATCGTGACGCTGACCTCTCCGGACCGGCGCTACGACAGCCTCTATCTCAGCAATTTCGCGACTTTGCGGCTCAAGGACGAGATTTCGCGCTTGCCTGGCGTCGGCAACGTGACGGTGTTCGGCGCGGGCCAATATTCGATGCGGATTTGGCTCGATCCCGAGAAGATGCAGGCCAGAGGGCTGGAAACACAAGACGTCATTCAGGCGCTGCAGCAGCAAAGCGAGCAGGTCACGGCCGGGCAGATCGGCATGCCGCCTTCGCCAAACCAGCCCGCCTACCAATACACGCTCGATGTGTCCGGCAAGCTCTCGGAGCCGAGTGAGTTTGCCGACGTCATCATCAAGACCGGCAATTCCGGCGACATCACGCGCGTGCGCGATGTCGGGCGGGTCGAGTTGGGCGCGCAAACATACGGGCAGGTTTTCACCCTGAATGACGCGCCGGCGGCGGGACTTGCCATCTTCCAATCGCCGGGGGCGAACGCGCTGCAGACCGCGCATGAGGTGGACGTCAAGATGAAGGCGCTCGCCGCGGAATTCCCCCCGGGCATCGTCTACAGCATCCCGTTCGACACCACGAAATTCGTGAGCCAGTCGATCACCGAGGTTTACAAGACGCTGATCGAGGCCGCGGTCCTGGTGCTGATCGTCATCCTGCTCTTTCTCCAGGATTGGCGCGCCATGCTCGTCCCCGCCACGACCGTGCCGGTGACTATCATCGGGGCTTTTGCCGCCATGGCTGCGCTCGGATTCACCGTGAACCTGTCGACGCTCTTTGCAATCGTGCTCGCGATCGGGATCGTGGTGGACGATGCGATCGTGGTGGTCGAAGGCGCCGCGCACAACATCGAGCAAGGCATGTCCGGCCACGACGCGGCCATCAACGCGATGGACAAGCTTTTCGGCCCGATCATCGGCATCACGCTCGTGTTGATGGCGGTGTTCTTGCCGGCGTCCTTCCTGCCGGGCCTCACTGGGCGCATGTATGCGCAATTCGCGCTCGTGATTGCCGCGACCGCCTTGCTGAGCGCCATCAATGCCGCCACCTTGAAGCCGACCCAATGCGCGCTGTGGCTGCGCCGACCGGTTCCACCCGAGAGGCGCAACATCGTCTACCGCGCCTTCAACGCAGGCTATGGGCGAGTCGAGCGCGGCTATGCGAGGCTTGTCGGACGCATCACGAGCCACAGCAATCTTACGGCAATCACGTCGCTCATCGTCATCGGAATTTCGATCTGGGGCCTCACGCGAGTGCCGACCGGCTTTCTGCCGATCGAGGATCAGGGATACTTCCTGGCTCTCGTGCAGCTTCCGGAAGGTGCATCCCTCGAGCGCACCAACAAGGCGCTCGCCGAAGTCTCGCGCATCGCCCAAGCCACGCCCGGCGTCGAGCAGGTGATCACGATCGCCGGCGTTTCGGGGCTCGACAACAATGCAACGCTCGCCAATGCCGGCGTGGCCTACATCATGCTCAAGGATTGGAGCCAACGCGGCAAGGCGCAAGGTTTGTTGCCCCTATACACGAAGCTCAACAACGAGTTGAGCGCGGTGGGCTCCGCGCGCGTCCTGGTGCTTCCGCCACCACCGATCCAGGGCATCGGCAACGCCGGCGGGTTCGCCATGCAGATCGAGCTTCGTGACGGCAGCTTCGACCTTGCGAAGCTTCAAGCGACGACGGATGCCGTGGTGCGGGCGGCCGAAAGCCAGTCCGCGATCCAGCGCGTGATGGCACCGTTCCGCGCCAATGTTCCGCAATTCCATATCGAGGTCGACCGGGTGAAGGCACAAACCGTCAAGGTGACGCCCGATCAGGTGTTCAGCGCTCTCGCGAGCTATCTCGGCTCGAGCTATGTCGACCAGTTCAACGCCTTCGGAAGAGTGTTTCAGATATACGTGCAGGCGGACTCGCAATTTCGCATGCGGCAGTCAGATATCGACAAGCTCACCGTCCGAAACAAGGATGGAGCGATGATTCCCCTGGGCACGCTGCTCAAGATCACGCCGACGGTCGGGGCCTCGCTCATCAGCCTCTACAATCTTTATCCGTCGGCAACGGTCGCAGGCCTGCAAGCGCAAGGTTTCTCCTCAGGTGAGGCGATCAAGCTCCTCGAGGAGATCGCCACGCGCACGCTGCCGCGTGGCGCGGGTTTCGAATGGACGGGCATTTCTTATCAAGAAAAGATCGTCGGCAATCAACTCTACCTCGTCTTCGCGCTCGCGCTTCTCATCGTCTATCTCGTGCTCGCCGGACAATATGAAAGCTGGTTCACGCCGATCTCGGTGCTGCTTGCGGTGCCGCTTTCGCTGGTCGGCCCGGTTCTGGTGCTGCTCGCGCTCAAGATCGGCAACAATCTTTACGTGCAAATCGGCCTCGTTCTGCTCATCGCGCTTTCGGCGAAGAACGCGATCCTCATCGTCGAGTTCGCGCGTGAGATGCGAGCCGAAGGCGTGCCGATCTTGGAAGCCGCCGTGGAAGCGGCCCGCGCCCGCTTCAGGCCGATCGTGATGACGTCATTTTCCTTTATCCTCGGAGTCGCACCCCTCGTGGTGGCGAGTGGCGCTGGAGCGAGCGCAAGAGCCTCTATCGGCATCACGGTGTTCAGCGGCATGATCGCCTCGACCTGTTTGGCGGTCTTGGCCGTGCCGGCTTTCTTCGTCCTCGTACAGCGCTTCGAAGAATGGCGAGCGGCGAAGCGCAAGACGCCTGCAAGTGCGGCCACGGTGGCACCCTCGGCCTCCCCTTCCGCGGCGCCCGGTGCTCCAGCCGCCTGAGCTCGGGATCGGCGGTCAGGGCGGCTCGGCCTCGTTCACGAGCCGGGATGGGGCCAGGCGCCCAAGCTTCGCCCGTAGAGTGCCTCGAGAACGCGCGGCGCGAGCAAACCCTGCACCACGATGGTGAAGATCACGACGCCATAGCAAACGGCGGAGAGCCCGGCCTCGAAAGGCGAGAACGGCAGCGTGAGCACGAGCGCGATCGAAATTCCGCCCCGCAGGCCGAGCCAGGTGAGGGCCGCAATGGCACGCATCCTCTGCTGCTTGCCATGGGGCAGGAGCGGCACCAAGGCGCAGACGCTGACGAGACGCGCCGCGAAGGCGAGCGGAATTGCAAGAAGCAAAGGTAGGAAGACGGTTCGAGTCACGTCTATGGCGAGGAGCTCGAACCCCATCAGGATGAAGAGCCAGGTGTTGAGCAAATCGTCGATGAGCGACCAGAAGGCCACGAGCCTGGTGCGCACATCCGGGAGCGCGAAATTCCTCGCCGGCTGGTTCGCGAGCACGATGCCGCTGACGACAACCGCAATCGGTCCAGACACGCCAAAAGCCACCGCCAACCGGTAGGTGGAAAGGGCAAGCGCGAGTGAGATCGTCAGCACGAGGTTCTCGTCGCGCACGTGGCGCATCGCGAAATGAGCGACAAAGCCCGCGATGACGCCCAGCGCCGCTCCGGCGGCGCCCTCGACGAGAAGCGACAAAAGGATGTGCCCGTGCCCGACGACGTCGGTCTGGCCTTGTGCCGCCGCCAGAGCCGCGAAGAACAAGATGACGGCGGTCCCGTCATTGAAAAGTGCCTCACCGGAAACGAGTGCCCTCAGCGCACCCGGAAGTCGCACGCGCTTGAGCAGACCCTCGACGGCAACCGCATCGGTCGGCGCAAGGACGGCCCCGAGCACGAAGCACCACGCCAACGGAATGGGCATTCCGGACAGGCGAAACGTGGCGAAAATGCCGAGGCCGAGAAGCACGGTCGCGACCATCACACCTACGGTCGCGAGGCCGAACACCGCCCAGGCCTCGCTCTTCAACTCCCGCAAGTCGACGTGGAGACTCGCGGCGAACAACAGCAAGGCCAGAACCCCGTCGAGCAGAATGCGCGGCAGCTGCGCACCTTCGATTCGGCTCTCGGCGCGTTGCGCGAGATTGAAGGATGTAAAGTGGTGGCCGATCCCCATGATGATCAGCGACACCGCGAGGGCGCAGATCAAAAGCACGATGACGCGCGGCAATTTCAGATAACGCTCGTTGACGATCCCGATGACCGCAGCGAAGAGGAAGACGAGGGAAGCCATATCGAAGGTCGACATCCGGCGAAATCCCCGACACACTCGCTGTGCACTGAAGGTCGAAGCTCAACAAGTTTGGCTTTATTGCGCAGATCTCGAAATCTTATTCCAGCAAATCACGCATGAAATGAAGGCGCCGCAGGGCACGCCGACCCTTGCCTGCAGTTGCTGAAGGGCCCATGCTTCGATCGGTGAGCCCCTGATCGACGCGACGCAGGAGGTCCTGTCCCCGCAGCGGAACCCTCCGGCTCCACTACCGGTTAGGTGGTTGAGAAAATCGCCGCGACCGCCCACGACACAATTGCGGATCGCCACGATGCCAGCAACTCCTTACTGCGAGCGGATGAGAGATGGCGGCACCTCGCGCTTTCTGGAAAGGTTACCTTAAGCTCTCTCTCGTGACCTGCCCGGTCGCCATGATGCCGGCCGTGAGCGAGGAAGAGAAGGTGCGTTTTCACACGCTGAACCGCAAGACAGGCGATCGCGTGCGCACGCGCTATGTCGATGCCGAGACGGGTAAGGAGGTCGACGAGAACGATGAGGTGAAGGGCTATCAGCGCGGTGACGACGATTTCGTCACTCTCGAGGATGAGGAGATCCAGTCGGTGGCCCTCGAGAGCACGCGCACGATCGACATCGACATGTTCGTGCCCAAGGATTCCATCGAGTGGATCTGGTACGATCGTCCCCACTACCTCATGCCCGATGATCCTGTCGGTGAAGAAGCCTTCTCCGTGATACGTGACGCCATGCAGGCCTCGGAAATGGTCGGAATCTCGCGGCTCGTCCTCTATCGCCGCGAGCGCGCCGTCATGCTCGAGCCCCGCGATCGCGGCATCGTGTTGTGGACACTTCACTATGGCGATGAGGTCCGCGACCCCAAAAGCTATTTGGACAAGATCAAGACCGGGAAGGTCGAACCCAAGCTCTTGCACATGATCGAAAGCGTGATCGCCCAAATGGCGGAGACTTGGAACCCGAGGATGGTGAAAGACCCGGTGCAGGAGCATCTTCTCGACATTATCGCCAAGAAGAAGAAAAAAACTCGCCACCCTGCCCGCAAGGCGAAAGAAGCGCCGGAGCGCCCGAGCAATGTGGTCAGCATCATGGACGCCCTGCGCAAAAGCATCGGGGCGGACGAAAAGCGACCCAAGGCGCGCTGATCAACGTTGATCCCAACGCGTGGCGGCTCTCAGGCGCTGCGTGTTTTGCGTCGGTTCGATGCCGGGAGCGGGACGGCCGCGCGATGGAAATCTTCCCATGGGTCGGAACGCACATGCGCGAGACGCGTAACCGCGTTGCCAACGGTGAAATATGCCGCGCCCGATACACTGCCGATCTCTTCCCAGCCCAGCGGCATGGAGACGGCCGCGCCAGGGCGGGCCCGCGTCGAATACGCCGCAACCGCGGTGGCTCCACGCCCGTTGCGCAGGTAATCGACCAACACTTTGCCCCGCCGCTTCGATTTCGTGATCGTTGCGATGAAGCGGTTGGGGCTATCGGCGGTCATCTGATCGGCAACGCCCTTGCAGAACGACTTCACCATCTCCCAATTCGCCTTGGGCCGTAAGGGCGAGACGACATGGAGGCCTTTGCCGCCCGAGGTCTTCACAAATGAGGCGAGCCCGAACTGACTGAGGCGGTCCCGCACCTCGTTCGCGGCCTCCACCACTTGAGCCCATGAAACGGTTTCGCCCGGATCGAGATCCATGATGATCATGTCGGGCTCCTCGAGGCGCGCGAGCGTTGAACCCCAAGGATGGATCTCGAGCACGGCAGCCTGGACGAGCGCGATGAGTCCGTCGAGATCGTCGATCGAGAGGATGGGTTCGCCCGAACTGTCTTGCGGATCGCGCGCGAGGCGAATGGCGCGGTTCAATCCTTTCCAAGCATGCTTTTGGAAGAAGCATTCGCCGCTCACCCCTGCCGGGCAGCGCACCAGCGCGAGCGGACGCTTGGTGACGAAGGGGCCAATGCGTGGCCATACCTGCGAGTAATAATCCGCCAAGCCCTCCTTCGTGACGCCGACATCGGGCCAATACACACGGTCAGGATGAGTGAGCTTCACTTTCGACGTGCGGGATGGGGCGTTTTTCGCACCTCGCTTTTCGTTCTCGCCTGAAACCGCCTTGCGAGACGCCTTCCCCATTGCGGCCTCCTCCACCACCTCCTTCGCGGGCTTGTCCTCGCGCAAGCCCCGGAAGGCGGAATGGCGAAGGTTTCGGTCGGCAGTCCAGCCGCGGAACTCGATTTCGCAGACGAGCTCCGGCCTCACAAATCGCACCTGGCGCGCCGCATCCGCGCTCAGCCGCTCGGCAAAGGGGCTCGACGGGGCCCGGATCGTCTCGAGCCGGGCAAAGAGATCCTCGGCGACCGCCCTGGTGAACCCCGTACCGACGCGCCCCGCATGTACGAGCTTGCCGCCCGAGTAATATCCGAGCACCAGCGAGCCTATCGCCTTTCGCGAAGTAGTGGAGGGAACGAAGCCGCAAATGATGAATTCCTGGCGCGACGAGCATTTTGCCTTCAGCCAATCCCTGCTGCGTCCGGAGCGATAAGGGGCATCTCGCAATTTTGACACGATGCCCTCGAGCCCGAGCCTGCAAACGTGATCAAGGATCACTTTGCCCCCCTGTTCGAAATGCTCGCTCTGGCGCAAATTCTGATGTTCGACAGCAAACAGCGAGGCGAGCGCCCGTTTGCGCTCGAGGAACGGGGAGGCGCGAATATCGTAGCCGTCCAGATAGATGAGGTCGAAAGCGTAGAAAACAAAACGGTCCTGTCGTCTTTCGCTCAAATCGGCTTGCAGGGCGGAGAAATCCGAGGCGCCGTTTTCGTTCTCGACCACCAGCTCGCCGTCGATGAGCGCTTTGCCGAGGGGAAGCGCCTTAAAGGCCTCGATGAGCGAATTACCGAATTTCGAGGCCCAATCGAGCCCGCTTCGCGTGAGAAGGCGCACGCGTGCGCCATCGATGCGCGCCTGCAAGCGGTAACCGTCGAATTTGATTTCATGGACGAAGCGCTTTCCGGACGCAGGCTCGTCCACCAAGGTCGCGAGGGTGGGTTCGACGAAACTCGGGAAAGGGGCCTTCTTTGCCTTTTTCAGCTTGGCCGGATCGACCGGGCGTTTTTTTGAGCTGGCCTCCTCGGCTGCCGCAGGTGCGATCCTCCCGGTTTTCGAGGACCAGCCGGGCCGTTCGCCGGCGACTTCTTCGACAACCCGTCCGGTCTTCACCGATTCCGGGCGCTCCTCGAGAATGTCGGGAGCGCCGGCGGGACGAGCCGCCTCGTCGTCGCCTTTGATGAGAAGCCAGTTTTCTCTCTTCTCCCGGGCCCTGCCGGCCATGCGCACGAGGTGCCAGCGCCCATGAAGCTTCTCGCCCTGCAGTTCGAAGTCGAGATGACCCTTTGCATAGCCTCTGTGCGGATCTCCAAGCGGCTCCCAACGGCCGCGATCCCAAAGGACCACCGTCCCGCCGCCATATTCGCCTTTCGGGATCGTGCCTTCGAAATCGCCATACTCGAGCGGATGGTCCTCGACATGTACGGCGAGGCGCTTCTCGCCCGGAACGAGACTCGGACCTCGCGTGACCGCCCAACTCTTGAGCACGCCATCCATTTCGAGACGAAAATCATAGTGGAGGCGGCGCGCGTCATGCTTTTGGACCACATAGCTGCCGCCCTCTTCACCCGCGGTTTTCTTGACTTTCCCACGGGGCTCCGCGGTCGTGCCGAAGTGGCGCTTTTTGCGATAGGCCTCGAGCGCCATGGCTCAGCCCGCCTTGCGGCGGGCCGCCGTCGTGCGATGGCTCACCCGTCGGGCCGGCGTTCGCGAAGCCTTGCGGGTTTTCCCGCTTCTTTGCGCGTTTTTGCCGGTCGACCGAACTTGCGCCTTTCCGGCCGCGCTCGACCCGGCAGCGCTTTTTCTCAACGCGTCCATCAAATTGATCACATTCGAGACGGGCTCTGGCTTGCGGACCTCGATGGGCTTGCCCTCGAGCTTCGCTCGCACGAGGTCCGCGAGCGCCGCCTCGTAACGGTCCTCGAATTTGCTCGGATCAAATTTGCCACGCTTCGTCGTGATGATGTGCTTGGCAAGGTCGAGCATTTCGCCTTTGATGTTCCGCTCGGGAATGTCGGCGAAAGCTTGCTTGGGGGACCGGACCTCGTAATCGAAGTTGAGGGTGGTCGCAATCATACCCGGGCCATGTGGCCGCAAGAGCAAGGTCCGCACGCGGCGAAACAGCACGGTTCGAGCAAGGCCCGCGACCTTTTTCGCACGCATTCCCTCGCGAATGACCGCGAAAGCCTTTTCGGAAATCGCATCGCTCGGAGCCAAATAATAGGAACGGTCGAAGAAGAGATCATCGATGCTGTCGCACTCGACGAACACGTCAAGGGCCAGAGTCTTGTCGCTCTGCGGCAGAGCCGAAGCGATCTCCGTCGCTTCGACCATGACGTATTGGCCCTTGCCGGTCTCATAGCCCTTCACCTGGTCGGCCGCCTCGACCGGCTTGCCTGTCTCTTCATCGATGAATTGGCGCCGGACGCGGTGGCCTGTCTCACGATTGACGGTGTGGAAGACGATGCGCTCGGATGTGGATACGGCCGTATAAAGCGAGACCGAGCAGGTAAGCTCGGCGAGCTTGAGATATCCCTTCCAATTTGCTCGAGGCGCCATTCGGTTTCTCGCCACTGAAATTCGAGGCTCGCCGCTCCTGGTGACAAACTCCCGGTAAAGCTGCCGCGTTCCGCCACTTGAGGACGAGCTATTTGGCAGGGGCGGCGGCGCGAGCTCCGGTGAGCAAGGTCGGATCCAGTGCGCCGACCGCCGAATCGAAGAAGACTTTGCCTTCGGGCGAAGCATTGCGATAGGCGAGGAGGATCCAGTTTTTCATTTCAGGCTTTCGCGTGAGAATGGTCCGAATCTCCTGCCCGACGAGAAGCTGCAGATCGGCATCCACGATCGTTTTCGAGCGCGCCGCGAGCGACAGTCGAAGGGGCATCAAGGCAAGCTCGTTCGGCCCCGTATAGTACGACATCCGTAACGCCCCGTCTGATGCGCTTGTGCGTCGGTCGAGTGCGGAAGCCACCCCGGAAAGGAGAACCCAGATTCGGGAATCATGGGGCGCCAGACTCGCGGCCTTCTCGGCGGCCGCACGGGCGACCTCCACGCCACCCGCCGTGGCCAGCGCGCCCCCCTTCGCGATTTCCTGAGGCAGCTGCGGGACGAGGGTCATGGCGTAATCTGCCCAGAGATCGCCGCGTACAAGCCCGATCTTCGCGGCCAGCTCCGCCCTGGCGCGCTCGCTCGGCGTCACCGCCGCGGCGGCAGCAGCCGCCGGAAAGGAGGCGAGCCGCGGACGAAGCACTTCGGCGGAGAGGGTCCACAATGACGCCGCCGCAAGCATGATGCCGAAAATCGCCGAACCCACCCGGAACCCCGTCCGCGACCTGGCCTTCAAATGGAGGCTGATCATCTCGCCGTAAGAGGAGCTTTGCTCGACGGCATCACCCCTCGAGGCAAGCTTGAGCAGCGACAAGGAGGGGCAACGCAAAGCGCGGCATTTGCGCTCGAGCCGGTGGGCGATCTCGGGATCTCCGATGCGGTAGAGAACGATGCCTGGGTTCCTCTCGAGTGCCGCCCCGACCTCTCGCAGTCGATCGGACGAACGCACGAGCGCGTGGATGTGCTCGATTGCGGACACGTGCGGATAAAGTTTCGCGACGGCCTCACCGGCCGAGGCGAGGCCTTCCTCAACTCCGTCGGTCACAAGGTGGAGATGGAAATAGGTCTGATCCATGCAAAGCGCCGTTCGATTTTGTTCGATCACGAAAACTCAAACGGAAATCCGCAGGAAGCGTTGCCCAATCATGAGCTGACCCGTCCTGGAAAGCGTTCGCCGGCTCGGCGAGATCATACCTTCACGCGACACTGCCAGGCACCACACTCTTTGGGATGAGACCTGCGATAGAATGCGGGGCAGGCAAAGCTACTCATATCCGACCTGGGTCGAGCGCGCTTCAAAGCACGAAAAGGGTGTCCTTCTCGATCATCAGGCAAGTCAATCGGCCGGTCGCGTAGGCCCCCGTGTCGATGTTGATACGGTTGGGGCGTATATCGGGCGCCAACACCGGCGTGTGCCCATGCACGACCACCTTGCCGAAGTCTTGCTCGGAAAGGAGAAAATCGTCGCGTATCCAAAGGAGGTCATTTTCGCTTTGCTGAGCGAGCGGAACGCCCGGTTTCACGCCCGCATGAGCGAAGAAGAAATCACCGCAAGTGAACGACGCCCCGAGCTTCCTCAGAACGTCTTTGTGCGCTTCGGGCAAAGCCGCGCCGAAAGCGCGCGCGAGCTTCAGCTCCTCGCGAGGATTGGGATTGGCGCTCGGATCCAGACCATAGGACCTCAAGGTCTCGAGCCCTCCGAAATGCCGCCAATCTGAGAGGACGGACGGGTTGTGCAGGAAATCGATCAAATAGCTTTCATGATTGCCTTTGAGGCAGATCACATGATGGGATCGCCTGCGCTTGACAAGCCGGTCGAGAACTTCGCGAGAAGAGGGCCCCCGATCCACGTAATCGCCAAGGAGAACGTGGACGGCCCGATGTGCAGAGGAACGCGCGAGATTTTCGTCGATGCGCGCAAAGATCTCATCGAGAAGGTCGACTCGGCCATGCACGTCGCCGATGGCGTAGATGCGCCATCCCTCCGGGAGGGTCGGCCAACGGCGTTTTGCTCGCGACCTCAAGAAGCGCAACCGGCTCACGCTCCCTTCTTCGGCATTTCGGTTTCACGCCATTTCGCGGGCGAGCGCTTGGCTGAAGCGGGTCGGCTTGCTGATGAATCCATTCCATGCCCGCTCATGCTCTAGCATTACGGCTCTGGCTTTGGGCAAGACCGAGGCCGAGGAACGTCGTGGCGAGAAGCGCGACAGCGGTCGACACGGCGCTAGCATCAGAAAAGGCTTCGAGCGTGAGCAAGATCACCACGCCTAAGGCGGCTGCGGGATAGAAGGAGTCGCGGCCGCGCCGCACGGCGCCACGCAGCAAAAATCCGGCGAGCGCGAGCATCGCGACGACCACTGCCCAAAGCGCCGGCTCTCCCATCTCGATCGCGATCTGAGCGGCGCTCGTCGGCGCGACCCTTGCGTCCGCCGAATCGTCTATGTCCCGATAGATGGGAATGACGGCCGTAAAGCTGCCCGCGCCTGAGCCAGCCCACGGGGTGTCGCTGACAAGGCGTTCGACATCGGCGATCAGGGGCGCGGGGGCATTCGCGAAGCGCAAGGTCAAATGGCCTTGGCCGTCGTTTCGTGCCGCGAGCGCAAGGACGACAAGGACTGCAAACACGGCTAATGCCGTCGTTGCCCAAAGCCCGATGGCGAGGCGACGCGCGATCACCACGAGCGCGAGCGCGCCGAGGCCGCAGGCGGTGCAGAAAATCTCCTGCCTTCCGCCGGCAACGGCAAGCGCAAGGCAGCAAATCGCCAGGGCCACGAGATTGGCCCCGAAATCACGAGCGAACCGCGAGAATGACCCTTCCATCTTGGCCCGACGCGTCTCATCACGTTCGTAGGCGCGAATCATTCCCGCCCCCGCCGCGAGCACACCAAGACAAGTACCCCCGAGAAGAACCAGTTTGAGGCGCGGGCCGGAGGCCCCGACGAAGGGCAGACCCACCAGGCTTTGCGCGATTGACAGGACGGCAAACACAACAGTCACACCCGCAAGGCTGTGCAGGGTCCATTCGGCACGTTGGCGATCAACGGTCGCCGCGGCGACGGCGAAAAGTAAACCGGCGAGCGTCATGTAATGGGCGAGGGCGACGAGCGTTAAGCCGGGATCGACGCTGATGCTGCCTTGGAGCGGCATGGCAAGTGCCGACTCGGCGCTCGCCCAGATTGGATGGGACAATCTCGCGGCGGAGGGCATCGGCATGATCTGGATCACCATCCAGGCGGCGGGCAGCACCAGCCCAATCGCGAGGGGGCGCGCGAGCTTCGCGAGATATCCGGCTTCTTCCGAAGGGATGGCACGCGCGATCATCAAGACCACCACCGCCATCAGCGCGGCAAGGAGGGCGTCGACGAGCGGCATGTCGAGGAACGCAATGATTGGCGCCGCGGCGATCAATGCCATCAGGAGCAGGAATACGACAAACACCGCAAATACATGCTGTTGAGGGGTTCGGCTGGAACATGCCTTTGGGTCGCGAGCGATACAAGGCAGATCCCCCCAATGAATGCGTGAGGCGTCTCAACCCTATACTTTCGGCGGATCGCACTCATTGCGGCGGGCAGCTTGCGCGCAACTCGCCGAGCGCGCCCCCGAGCCCCACAAGCGGCACCGTGCCTTTTACCGCCGAGGGCTGGGTTTCGATCTCGATGGCGACCTCCTCGGATGCGAGCCCAATGTTCGTTAAAAGTGCAGCCGCCTCGGGAGGGAGCAGCAAGGCCGTAAAGGGCGGCACGATCCTGGTCTCGAACTTTTTCGCAACGCCCGCAATGCGTAGCTCCACCAAAGGCTTCGAGGATGGCGGGCGCGGATCGAGAACGATGACCAGTGCCTCGACGCCACCAGGGGCGCACCGCAGCATCAATCCTGCGAGATCGAGGTCCGAACGCGAAACATCCGCGGTGTGCACGATCGAGACCGCGTCAGGGCCGCCGTGAGGGTTGAGGGTCCGCATCAGCCGCCAACCGCCTCCCGACGGGGTCTGGGCGGAGCTCGCCGCACCCGGCTTATTCGAGGCCGCGAGCCTGATGCGGCTCGCCTTCTCATAGCACGAGACAATGGCGCAAACGTCGTTTGCGGGCGTGCTCAACAGGAGCTTCGCATTGAGGTCGGTCGAGCCCATCGTGCCGAACGAGATGAGGGCCGCAACGAGCGCCCGCGAACTCTTCAGAACGACGGGCGCTTGCCTCAACATATGCTCCCACCCACCCGCGCGTTTCCCGGGCGCTCATCAACAATCAGCTTGGGCGAGTAATGTTAATGCGCCAAACCGGGTTGCCACATGGTTTTCCACAACGGCGGATGCCTTCTCATTTCGCCCTCCTGCCGGAAGGGCCCCGCGCGCTGTCCCGACTGAGGGTGCGCGCGCTGCCGGGTTGGGGCCCCCAGATTGTGCCCGGGGGCGCGGTAAAGCGGCTATCTGAACTCGTCATTTAGCGAAGGAGGCATAAAGTCCCCCCGCGCAATTGCGCCTTCTCCAGCGCCCATTCGCGCCACAACGGACTCCGCCGGGGGGTTAAAGACGGTGCACGCGTCTACCCCTTTGGCATAAGATTTTCTACACCTTATGATACATTACACGAGGTTCTCGCGGCGAAATTTGTTGCGCGCAGGCAACATCATCCGCAATTATAACATTCGGGTGGGGAGGGGATGTGATATCGCTTGTTCGGCGGGCGAGCATGCGTATTGTCGTCCGCAATCAATTGCGGGAAGGCGTGAGTAAGGTCTGGTATAGACGTGAGAATCGACGGCCTCGCGACGAAATCTCTCTTTTGCGCGTTGCTCCTGGCCGTCAGCGGGTGCACGATCCTGTCTGATTCCGGCCCGTCCAGCGGAGATATCAACTCCGGCACGACCGAGTTGGGACCGCAATACAGCATCATCAGATTGACCCCGGCGGTTGTCGAAGCCGTTGGCGAATACGGTCCGGGCAGCATTGCCGTGACATTCGGCGATAAGCGTCCGCCACCCGAGATCACCTTCGGCATCGGGGATGTAGTCAGCGTGACGATCTTCGAGGCCGCGGCGGGTGGCTTGTTCATTCCGCTCGAAGCAGGTGTACGGCCCGGCAATTTCGTGACGCTGCCGAACCAACCCATCGATACGGCCGGAAACATCTCGGTCCCTTATGCGGGCGCGATCCGGGCTGCGGGACGAACGCCATCCGAGGTTCAACGCGCCATCGTCGACGCCATCAAAAATCGAGCCATCGATCCGCAAGCGGTGGTTGCCCTGGCAACACAGAACACATCCCTGATCAGTGTGCTCGGCGAGGTGAATTTGCCGGCACGCTTCCCGGCTCAGCCGGCCGGCGAGCATATCCTCGACGCCATCACCCGCGGCGGCGGCATCAAGGATCAGGGCCACGAGTCCTGGGTTGTGCTCGAGCGAAAGGGAAAACGCGCGTCCGTGCCCTTTGGGGCCCTAATTTACGAGCCTGAAAACAATATTTGGGTTTGGCCCGGCGACACGGTCTATGTGTATCGCGAGCCGCAAACCTTCCTGGCCTTCGGCGCGTCCGGCGAGCAAGGCCAATTCCCCTTCGATATGTGGCGTATTACGCTCGCCGAAGCAGTGGCGAAGGCCCACGGGCTGCTTGATATTCAGGCGGATCCCGCCTCAGTATACCTGTATCGCCGTGAACCGCGCGAGCTTGCCCAGCGGTTGGGGGTCGACGTTTCGAACTTGCCGGACCCAATGGTGCCGGTCGTCTACAATGTCAGCCTGCGCGATCCGGCCGGTTACTTCCTGGCGACCAAGATGCAGATGCGCAACAAGGACATTGTCTTTGCCGCAAATGCGCCATCGGTCGAGATCACCAAGTTCTTCAACCTGCTGCAAGTCGCCATCAACACGGCGAATACGACGACAAACACGGCCGAAGAACTTCAGCTGGTGCGCGTCACGTCACACTCACGTCTTAAATAGCCGCAATATTTAGAAAGCTGACGCGACCTGACCGCTTCCGGATCGGGAGCATCGGGAGTGCGCGCCCGAGGTAGAACCTAGGCTCTATGTTGTGGCGCAACTGGCGCTATGTTAAATGTGAAATCCACGTCTCGAGGCATGCTCGGGGGTTTTTTCGCATCCCCGGCGGGCTTTTTCGCGATCGGCGGTCTCGCGGCATCTTCGACACCGCGGGCAAATGACGGGCGCTTCATGACTTTGTAGAGCAAGGATCGAGATGCTCCAAATCAGCAAGCCTCGGCCGCTGGCGGACTCGGGCGCGGGCGCGCCCGAACTCATTTCTCCGGCCGAACTTTACGCCGCGGTTCTGGGCTTCCTGCGGCGGCGTTTCCCCGTGGTCATCTTCAGCGTCGTGCTCTTTCTCGCACTTGCCGCGGCTTACATCGTCACGACTCCACCGCGCTTCACGGGGCACTCCGTGCTCATGATCGATACTCATAAAAGCCAGGTCTTTCAGCAGCAGCAATCGCCGCTGGGTGATCTGCCCATCGATTCCGCGGCGGTCGATACGCAAATCGAGATATTGAACTCGGAAAACATCGCGCTTTCCGTCGTCAAGCAACTTCATCTCGAGCAGGACCCTGAGTTCATTTATCCGCGCGCCGGGCTCAGCGCGACGGTGCTCGGATTCATCATGAGCTTCGTACCGTCGGGGCCGCCTCCGCCCGCTTCTTCGGACCCTCCGGCCCCGGATTTCCGGCAGTTGCGCACCGCCTTGGGCACGCTGCAAGGCCATATGTCGGTGAGGCGGATCGGCCTGACCTACGCAATCGCGATCGACTTCGAGTCCCTCAATCCCGATCGCGCCGCGGAGGTGGCCAACGCCGTCGCCAACGCCTACGTCGATGACGTTCTTCAGGCGAAATACGACACCACGCGGCGCGCCGTCGGCTGGCTGCAGGATCGCTTGAAGGAATTGCGCGAACAATCGTTGAGCGCCGACCGCGCGGTCGTGGACTTCAAGGCGAAGAACAAGATCGTCAACGTTGATAACAGCGGGCGCCTCCTCAATGAGCAGCAGATCGGCGAGCTGAACAGCGCGCTGGTCCAAGCCCGTGCTCAGACCGCCGAGTCACAAGCGCGCCTGCAGCGGGTACAGCAAATCCTTCAGAGCGACGATCCCGATCCGGCAAGCAGCGCCGCCGCGACCGTGACGGACACCTTGCACAATGAGGTCATCACGAAGCTTCGCCAGGAATATCTCGATCTCGGCGCCAAGGAAGCCGATTGGACGGTGCGTTACGGCAAGAATCACTTGGCGGTCGTCAACTTGCGCAACCAGCGCCGGGAGATTCGCCTTTCGATTCTCGATGAATTGCGCCGCATCGCGGAGACCTACAAGAGCGAGTTCGAAATCTCCAAGGCGCGCGAAAACTCCGTGCAGAAGTCTCTCGACGACATCGTCGCTCAATCGCAGACGACCAATGAGGCGCAGGTCACGTTGCACAATCTCGACAGCAGCGCGCAAAGCTATCGCTCGCTCTACGACAACTTCCTGCAGCGCTACATGGAGTCCGTGCAGCAGCAATCTTTCCCGGTCACCGAAGCCCGCTTGATCACCCAGGCGACACCACCGCTTTCCAATAGCGCGCCCAAGACACCATTCATCTTGGGCGTCGCGCTCATGGGCGGCTTGCTCCTTGGCGTCGGCTTTGGCGTGTTGCGCGAAGTCTCCGACACGGTGTTCCGTACCACTGCCCAGATTCAGGACCGTTTGCACGCGGAGTGCATCGCTTTGTTGCCGCTGATCAACGGCGTCTCGAAGCCGGCCTCGCGCGAGCGCCCGAAAGGTCCCTCCGGCGTTCCGGTCCAGCGCATCATCGCGCGCAAGCAGGATTTGTTCTGGATCATGGCTGACTCTCCCTTCTCGCGCTTCGCCGAATCCATCCGAAGCCTGAAGGTCGCGGCCGATTTGAACAAAGGCACGAAGCCCAACACCATCGTCGCCGTCACCTCCTCGCTACCGAATGAAGGCAAATCGACGATTGCGGTCGCGCTCGCGCAACTCGTGGCGCTCACGGGTGGAAAAGCCGTCCTCGTGGATTGCGACCTGCGAAATCCCTCGCTTACGCGCAAGCTCGCGCCCAAGGCCAACAGGGGGCTTCTCGAGGTGATCTGGGGCAAGCTGCCATTGTCAGAGGTGGTATGGACGGACCCGGCCACGAATCTCAGCTTTATTCCAGCCGTGGTGCGCGGCCGGCTCGCGGATAGCAGCGAAATACTCGCCTCGGAGGAGACCCGAAAGGTCTTCGAAAAGCTGCGCGCCACATATGATTACGTCATCGTCGACTTGTCACCCCTCGCACCCGTGGTCGATGTGCGGGCCATGACGCACCTCGTCGACTCCTTCGTCTTCGTGGTCGAATGGGGACGCACGAAGATCGACATTGCCGAGCATGTGCTCAGTGGCGCGCCCGGCGTTTACGAGAACCTTCTCGGAGTGGTGCTCAACAAGGTCAATATGAAAACCTTCGCCCGCTACGAAAGCTCGCGTGAGAATTATTATTACAATCGGTATTTTGCCCGATACGGCTATACGGATTGAGGTCAGTGCATCCCCGACCGGAACCGGTCGTCGACATTCTTGTGGCGGCCTGGAACCGCTCGGAAACGATCGAGCGGGCGGTCACCTCGGCTCTCAGCGAAGCCGAAGTGCATAATGTGATCGTCATCGACGATGGATCGACAGACGATACCTCCGCAAGAGCAAGAAGAGCCGGCGGCGGGTCGCAGCGGCTGACGGTGCTTCGCCTCCCTTCCAATCTCGGCCCCTCAGCCGCGAGGAACCGGGGTCTAGAAGTCTCGACGGCCCCTTACGTCGCGATCCTCGACGGGGATGATTTTTTCCAACCGGGGCGAATGGCCAAGCTTTTGACGCATGCGGGCGCCTTCGACTTTGTGGCCGACGACATTCTCGAAACTGATTCGACCGGCGTGCTGCGCCCACGAATGTTCGAACCTCGCTTCGAACCTTGGCAACTCGACTTCGCCACGTTCGTCGAAGGAAATAGCACTCGCCACGGGCGAAACCGTGCCGAGCTCGGATATCTGAAGCCGCTCATCCGACGCGCTTTCATCGATGCGCACGAGTTGCGCTATGACGAGCGTCTCCGGCTCGGCGAAGACTACGCATTTTATGCACGTGCCTTGGCGCTGGGCGCGCAATTCCTCGTTACGCCCGCACTCGGTTATGTGTCCGAGCCCCGAGCAGACTCGTTGAGCGCGCGGCACGGGAAGCGAGATTTGGAAAAGCTGCGCGACGTGGATGCGGAGTTGGCCTGCATTCCTGGCCTCTCTGACGGTGATCTGCGCGCCCTGCGACACCACTTCCGTAGCGTCGATGGCCGCGTTCAATGGCTCGGCGTGATCGATGCGTTCAAACGCCGTGATCCGACGGGGTTTGTGTCGCCCTTCACGCGTTCTCCCGAGGTCTCATTTTTTATTGCTAAAAAGCTCATCGAAGAGGCCTTTCAAAGGTCTGGAAAATGGTTGAGCCAGCAAAAACGGCCGTGAGAACCTCGCGGGCTTCGCTGCGTCGCGAGGAGCAAGAACTCGCAAAGAGAAAGCTTGTTCTTCTTTTTTACAAGGAATTCGAGCAAGACAAATTTCTCAAGCACGATCGTTACCTGAAACGATTGGTGCGGCCGATCTACAATTTGACCCATCACCGCCAAAAGAAGACAGGGTTTGCGGTGTCGTTCGAGCTCCTCCGGCGAGCGCTGGAAAAATCAGGCTATGACGTGCGCGTCAATGACTACGCGTTGGCCCGCAGACACCCGCATTACCCCGTTGGCCTCGTCGGATTTCCCGTGCTTCTCGACGGCTGGAACCTGCCCAATCCGGCGGTGCTCGGCCCCTCCCTTTACGATCATCCCAAGCTCGCTCCCCAGCTCATGGAGGATCCGAGATTTCGCAGGTATCTGGTCCTCGCTCCATGGACTTACGACATGTTTCGTCCCGTATATGGAGAGGCGTGCCTTTGCTGGTTTGCCGGCATCGACACGGACCAATGGAAGGATGCGAGCCTTCACGAGAAGGATGTGGATTTTCTGATCTATGACAAGATCAGATGGAACCATGAGCAACTCGCGCATGACTTGCTGGACCCTATCCGCGAGGCGATCGAGCGACGAGGCTTCCGGACAGAAACGGTCCGTTATAAATTTCACGATCACCGCAGCTATCGCAGCTTGCTTGAACGCTCACGCGCCCTGGTCTTCATCTGCGAGCATGAGACGCAAGGGATCGCTTACCAGGAAGCGCTCGCGATGAACGTCCCGGTGCTCGCCTGGGACAACGGATATTGGCTCGATCCGCTTTGGCGCCGGGTAAGCGACGAGATGGTTCCCGCCTCCTCCGTGCCTTTCTTTTCAGAGGAGTGCGGTGAGCGTTTCAAGGATCTTGCGCATTTCGAGCCGGCGCTGTCGAGATTTCTCGAGCGCTTGCCCACGATGAGGCCGCGGGCTTACGTAATCGAGCACCTTCCCATGCGGCGATCCGCCGAAATCTATGCAAATGCATATTTCTGCCTTCATGCGCCGGAGGGCGGGCAGGACGCAGGAGCTTCGGCGAGGTCTTCCAAATCGAAAGAGCCCCGAACGCATACCGCGCGAGCGGACTCCTGCGCCGAGGAATTGCGAAGACTGCCGTCCGGTTGAGCTCGAAGCTTCGGGACTTGAACATGCCTCACGATCTCGCCGAGTTTCGCATGCAGGCCGCGAGATGCTCCGGTGGGACGAGCTCGGACAGCATCAAGCGCCTTGTCATGCGAATGGTTCGCGACAACCGCATTCACGGGCGCGTGCTCGATTTTGGAGCCGGAACGGGGCAACTCATCAAGCTCATGAGCAAGCTCGAGGGAATCGAGCTTTTCGGCGCGGACATCTTGCCACGCCCTCGCGACATTCCTGACCACGTGACCTGGCATCAGGGCGACCTCAACGACAGACTCGCCCAGTCATCGCGCTTTTTCGATGCGGTTATCTGCAGCGAGGTGATCGAACACCTCGAGAACCCGCGAGCCACCTTCAGGACCATTAATGCAATTTTGAAGCAAGATGGAAAGCTCCTGTTGACCATGCCCAATCAGGAAAATATCCGGTCCTTTTTGAACCTGATATTTCGTGGCCACTTCGCGCAATTCAGGGCACCCGATTACCCCGCGCACATAACCGCTCTGTTACGCCTGGATCTGGTTCGCATTTGTGCGGAAACAGGATTTTCGGAGCCGCGTTTCCTCTATACGGACGATGGCTGGATGCCGATCACCCGCACCACCTGGCAGAGATTCTCTTTCGATCTTCTGAAGGGCCGGCTTTTCAGCGACAATTTGGGCATGGTTGCCACGAAACTGAGAGAGGCAATGATGCCCGATGAGTGAGATCATGAATTGTAGCGCGTCTTGAGGGTCCGATGATTGGAGCTCATCTCAAGAACCTGGCCAAATTGGCCATGCGAAACAGCCCAACCCTTGCAAATCCGCTCTGGGCCTTGGCTTACCCGTACATCATTCGTCGTGACGGCACCTATTTTGGGTCCGAATACTCGGATCGCGCTTCGGCTTTCGAGCAGATTTTCGACGAGAACCGCTGGCTCTCCTGCGAGTCGCGCAGCGGCCGCGGAAGCACCCTCGAATATACGAAGCCCTTGAGGAAGTCGTTGGCGAAATGCCTCAAGGATCTTGAGGTCAGAACCTTCCTCGACGCGCCCTGCGGCGATTTCAACTGGATGCAGCATGTCGAGCTGCCGGAAGGGACGAATTACATCGGTGGCGACATACTCGGTCGCCTGGTGGAGGAGCTTCAGCAAAGATATGGGGGTGCCAGCCGCTCGTTTCGCCAAATGGATATTGTCGAAGGTCCTTTGCCGAAGGTGGATTTGTGGCTGTGCCGCGACGTCTTGTTTCACTTGCCGAACCAGGACGTCATCACCGTATTTCACAACTTTGCGAATTCCGAGATACCGTTCTTGTTGACTACCACCTACAATTTTCCCAAGCGCAACGAGGATATCCGGCCTGGCGGTTTTCGTTTCATCAATCTGCAGATTCCGCCTTTTCATTTGCCCCGCCCTTTGTCGCGCATCACCGACTTCATCGCACCTGAGCCACCTCGATATCTGGGTCTTTGGTCGAAAGATCAGGTAAGGGCGGCCTTGAACGTCGGTTAGATGCAAAGCACGCTGCGGCTCACCATTTTGCGAGATGGGATCGGGCGTTTTTCCGGGATCAGGCTTCAGGGCGCTTGCCGAAACAACGGTTTCGTCAGACGCACGAGGTCAGCGACCGCCGCGATGGGCAGTCCGACAAGCGGTGCATATCCCAGGCCGACGGCACGCAAGGCGGCACCGACGAGCGAATGGGGTGCCATCCAAGGCGCCGGCTCCGAAAGGGCGTGGCGATACTGCCGGGCGGCGAGCGTATAGGGTGAGAGTTCAAGATAAAGGTCATAGAGATAATGTCGGGCGCCGCGGCTTTTTGGCTGACCTTTTCTCCAAAGCCAAGGCTTCGACCCCTGCGAATGGACGAATGCCGGCTGGCGTCCTGCGAGATGAACCAAGCGCTCTCGCACCGTGTAGCCGTAAGGCCCGAAGTACTGAACGATATCATTGCCTCTCAGCAAAATGTGCAGCGGAACCTTCGCAAACTCCTCGGACGCCAACAGCGCGGTGAGCACATCCTGATCGCCGACCATGTTGAGGGGGCGCAGGCGCCAATCCCGGCTCTGCGCGGATCGATATTCTTCGGATTCGAGAAGCTCGCGCCACCTCGTCATCAAAGAGTGGTGCTGCCTCGTGACTCGAATGACGCCTGTGTTGAGGGCGAAGGGCAAAACCCGTCCGACCTTGAACCCCCACATCCGAGCCCGCAAACCATCAGGATCACCGTACGGCGTCCACAAGGCCTCTTCGGTGAGCACGAGACGCGCAGAATCGAGTTGCGTCAAAGGCGCAAGATCGTGCGTGACGATGATATCGGAGTCGATCCAGAGCACCTCGTCATGGCCCTCCTCGAGCAAATGGAGGATGGCTTGAGGCTTGACGTTGAATCCATAACCCGTCGGAAGCGGGGTCGTGCGCAGCGTCACCTGAGGGTGACCGGAAAGCCAAGACAAGAACGGACGCGGCGCATGCGGAAAGATGAGATAAATCTTCAGATCGGGTGAATGCTTCAAGACGCTGAGAATCAACAATTCGATCGAGGGCTGGAACCCCTCTCGATCCTCTGAAATGCAGACGATCAATTTGGCCTCCCCATCTGGAATTGTACTCAGCCTCTCAGCCCCTCATTGGCGGCATTTCACGTCTCTTCGCAAGCAACGTCAAAGCGCTCGTAAGCACCCGGGACGCAATTGCCGATAAGATTTCAAGGTGAAGTCGTCCGAGTCAGGCCGAAAAGGTCGAGGCCTGACGATGAGCGAGCGTCAGCCGCTGGCCGTCAGAGCGTCCGGTCAGGCGGCGGAAAGTTCCCTTGCTTCTCGGACCGCGTTCGGAAAGTAGCGCGCGCTTCCTGCAATCGAGCCCGTGGACGCATGCCGGCGAACGCCCATTGAAAGAGGGGCTGATCGCGCGTCACGCTCTCGCTCAACCGGGCGCACAAAAGCACGGCCACGGCCAGGAAGAGCCAGGAAACCCGCGCCTGGTAACGATCGAAGACGCCTGAAGCCGCGGATGTGAGGAGCGCATTTCCGACATACCCGCTGGCAACGACGATCGAAAGACAAGCGGCTCCCACCATCTGGCGTCCAAGTGCGAGCAGCGAAACGGCGAAGAAGAAGAGAAGCGAAAGTGGAAAAGCGACCTCATCCACGGCACCGATCAATTGCCGCGGAACGCGCCCTCTCGATTGAGCGCTTGCGAGGTAGGCATCGCGCGCCTCGCGACCGAATCGCTTTTCAATCAGGGCCGTCATGGACGGCACCTCAGCAGTCCAGGGGATGAACTCCTGCGCGGGCCGATGCGTCTGCAGAGCCGCGACGAAGTCGCGAGCCACCATCGCCAGCACGTCCTGGGGAGCGGCGCGTATCGTGCCCCATACGATCTCGCCTGCCTCCTTTTCCATGCGGCGGAACCCGCCAAGCTCAGAGTAGGAGCCGCCCCACAACAATTGGTTTGCGGTCCGCGGCAGTCTGTCTGCGATCTGGCATATTTTGTATCCGGCGTCGGGGCAGACGCTCTGGATGTAGTGCCGCCCGGGACCGGCTTCGATGAGGTTCGCCATCAGCAGGCTGTTGCCTGCCGGATAAAGCGAAAAGCTTTTGTGGATTATCGCGTTGTTCAACAGGAGCGCGGTGGCGCTCAGCACGATCGGGACGAGTAGCAAACCCAAGCGTCGACGCACCTCGCGCCAGGTTTTGCCGATCAGCACAAGCAGAACACCAGACAGCGCCGCGATGCCGATGCCCATGCTGATATGGGCGATATGGCTGCAAGTGGCGAGGCAGGTGAACAGAAACACGCAGACCCGGTCGAAGCGTGAAAGCTCCGACCAGCGAAATGCCACGATATACATGGCGAGGAACATCAACGGCGTCATGATGTCCGCCATGATAAAGCTTGCGAAATACGCCGCGCTCGAGAACGGAACGAGTACTGCCACGAGAACGAGGAATGTCGTGATGGGCTTGCTGCTGTGGAGCTTGCAGAGGACAAACAAGAGCCAGGAAAGCATCAGCGCCTGGACCAACACGGCGTTCCAGATGAACCTGTCCATATGCGCGAGCAGGAGGAAAAAACTGTAGAACGGGCTTCGGTAGATTTGTGGGGTGAGCACCAAGTAATCGCCGGAGTCAGGGTAGAGGAAGGGAAAGCCATTCAAGAAAGCCGGCACAAGGAACGCAACCGAAGCGGCTAGCACCGCGGCGACAGCCGCCAGCGTCCACTGACCGGCGGGTTTGACGAGCCCAGGCGCGACCACATACCCGTGCACGACTTGGAGACGACTTGCGGCTTCCGAGGGAAGCCTGGCCGACGCTGTCCCGGCCCTAGTCAATTTCTGTTCAGTTGGAGACAATTCGCCCATTTCCAGACCTTGAACCTGGGATGCTTGCAACACTTCGCCGAAAAGCATGAACCATGCCGCGCCGATCTCGACCTGCGGCGCGCAAGTTCCTGCCGATCCCCCTTGAATGACGCCCCGCCGCGCCCAAAGCGCATTCCCATCGCAGCTCCGTGCCCTCAAAGAGAAAGATGAGGCCATGACGAATACGCCAGCTCTCTAGGAAGAATCGCACGCCGCGTGCGTCAACCCCGCCAAGCTATTCTTTTGTCACTATTAAGAGGTAGTTGGATCAGATTGCCTCATCGTTTACCCAGTCCAATTCAGCCGACCCCAAATCCTTGCTCGGGGGGAGCACTTCATGGCCCGACCGCTTGCGATCCAGAACGGGGTGCCTGCCGCGAAGAGCCGGGCGGGCAGAATACTTCCAGGACCTGATTGGTGGCTCTGCGTACTTGCGCTCACGGGCCTCGAATTCCTCCAGTATTCGCAGACTCCTGCGGCCTACACGTTCACCGCCGCCTCGGCGCTTTGCGCACTGCGTGAGCCGGGGCGCGCTCTGCAAGGGGCTCTGCACGGAGGTTTGATCTGGCTTTTTATCGCGCTTTGGCTTGTGTCGATGCTCTGGTCGCCAGTGCCCGACCTCAGCTTCCGAAGCGGCCTTCAGGTCCTTCTCACGGTCGGGGGCGCCCTCATCATGGTCCGTGCCCTTCCGGCCACATACTTCATCTCGGCCCTCATGTTTGCGCTTCTGGTCGCGACGGTCGCGAGTCTGGCGGACCCGCGGGAGCAGCTGAATTATGGCGGGCTCGCCATGGTCGGCATCTTCGGCTCCAAGAATCAATTCGGATTGAGCCAGGCGCTCCTGCTAATGGTCAGCTCCTGGGTGCTCATCGATGTGCGCAGGACATGGATGGTGCGTGTCGTCGCGCTGGTGGGGATAGTGCTGGGTTTGGCGTTGATGGCCGCCGCGAGATCGTTGGACTCCACCGCCGTCGCGATTGGCGCGCTTGCCTGTTCCTACTGCGCCTTCAGGCTCAATCGATTTGCGCCACGTTGGCGGCCTCTCATTTTGATCGGACTCATCTCAGTGATCATGATCGTCTCGATTTTTCTTCTGATTTTCGGGGAAGAGCTCGATCTCATCAGACATGGCCTGGAATATTTTGGGAAGGACACGACGTTGACGGGCCGAACGGTGCTGTGGGACCGAGCGGCCAAGATTATGGAGGAGAGCCCATTTCTCGGAACGGGCGCACAAGGTTTCTGGGTGGAAGGAAATCCTTACGCGGAAGAGCTTTGGGCGCGATTTCAGCCTGGTCGTTCGGGCTACAACTTTCACAATCTTTGGTACGAAACGGGCGTGCAATTCGGCTATGTCGGTCTCATCCTTGTGTTCTGGATCATCGCCCGCACTTCGCTCAGCACCTTGCGTTGGGCAATGCGAACGCTCAGTGTCGAAAGCTGCTTCTTCCTCGCATTCGTCATTTTTGTAGACGTCCGCACGTTCGTGGAATCGGAGTTGCTTTCGCAATTCTCGATGCTGACCGTTTTGCTTGTCGCGGCTTGGTTCTACGCACGCGGACCGCACCAGCGCCACGCATGAGAAGATCTCAAAGGCTACGTTGGTATTCCCGGTGCAACTTGGCACCGAGGCCGAAGCTCAACACGCCGAAATGGAAGACGCCACGCATCAACCACCACGGCGCACGCCCCGGCCTGAAAAGGGCCGCCGCCGACATGACTACACAGGCCAGCACCTTCAGCGGTGCTGTCGACACGGCTCGCAGATAGGCTCCCCGGTCGAACCGATGCAGCATCAGCCCATAAACTTGGCCCGCGCGGTACCGCCGAAGCCGGACCCAGGCGAGGGTGAGGCGCGACCCTACGACCTTCTCGTGGACGACGGCCTTCGGCGCGTATCTGAGCGTGCCGCCGCTCCGATGGAGAGCACGGAAGAACATCGTGTCTTCTCCGCCGCTTTCCCCGAGTGAGGGGTCGAAAACCAAGCGGTGTCGACGCACGAACTCCATGTCGATGAGAACGTTCGAGGTGTAGCCCGTGTCGATGGTTTCGTGCCGGTCGAGACGATTGGAATGAAAATCACCGAGCCTCAACCACGAGGGCGTACCTTCGGGATAAAGAGCTTCGGATGGACCGAACACCGCTTGCGCGCCTTGGCGGAACGCGGCGAGAGATTCGAGCCAATCGGGTGGCGCATATTCGTCGTCGTCCAGGAAGGCGAGCAGCTCGGTCGAGCATTTCTCGAGGGCGGCATTGCGCGCAATCGATATGTTCTGCCCGGGAACATGATGATAGCTGATTTCGACCGAGCTCTTGGCCCGAACCTGGTCGATCAACGGTTTGGCGCTCGGGGTTATGTCGTTGTCGATGACGAGAACGTGCAGACTTAGGTCTGCGGGGAGCCTCTGGTCCACCGCACTCTCTACCGCCTGAACGACGGACGGTCTGCGAAAGGTGCAGATCGCGACGGTCACGGTGGTCGGCCCGTGGGGCGGAATCTTCTCGGCCTCCTTGCCGACCAAGGATATTCGGTCTTTCACGTGCCGTCTCGGCGCCAAGCGCGAATCCACTTGATCGCGAACGCGGCGGGAAAATGCGTCGACGAATCGGGGTCGCCCGGCCAGTTTCCTCCCACCGCCAAATTGGCCAGGAGGTACATCGGCTTATTCATGTCGGCCGGCGTGGGAGCGCGCGCCACTTCCACACCGTCGAAATACCATTTGATCTCGTCCTTCTCCCAATCGACTGAATAGGTGTGGAACGCAGCCGAGCTGTCCGGCACCTGCACGACGGCCGCTGCGTCGGTGTGCTTTCCGCTCGCATTGCTGTGCGCATTGGTGTGAAGCACGGTCGGTTGGTTGCCGAGAATTTCGAGCACATCGATCTCGGGCGGCCATGATCGGTCTGTCGGCAAAAGCCAGAACGCAGGCCACAACCCTTGCCCCCGCGGCATTCGCGCCCTGACTTCGAAGACACCATAGAGCTGCGAGAACGAGCGCTGGGTCGTGATCAAGCCCGATGTGTAGTGGTAATTCCATATCCGCGGAACAATGTCCTCGGGGGCCTTGTCTGCAATGATCTCGAGCGCGCCATCCGCAATGTGGAAAGGATTGATCCCGAGCGGCCTTTCGCCCGTTCCCCGAAATCCGGGATCGACATAGACCTGTTTTTCGCCGTTGCTTCCAAGAGTCCGGCTCCCGAGCTCCTGCACCCCCGCATATCCGAAATTCGTTCGCCAGGTGCCTTTGCCCGGCTGCGTAGCTGGCGCGCCTTCGGCGAGCCAGCTGAAGCTGGTGAATTCGTCATCGAAGGTTTTGATCAATCCCTTTCGGTCGAGCGGCGGGCCGGAGGCCTCGAGCTCGGCGGAACGCATGATTGTCGGCGAATACAGTATTGCGCCGGCGAACACCACGATCGCAAGCCCCAGCACGCGATGCCGCTCGGATGCGCGCGCGGCGTTTCGAGAGCCCGAAAACCTTCGCATGTTCATCTCCGCATCATCTCGCCTCTCGATCGAATTTGCGCAAATCCGTGTCGAAAACTTGATGAGACCCTCGCTCTCGCGTGGCGGTCGCGCGGGTTTGCCCAATGTCGAGGAGGCGCCGAATACGCACCCCGATCGGCAGCCTCAGAAGGGCCGCTGCGGCGGGATTTCTGATCGCGATATCAAGGACCGTCCTCCACTCTCGATTTTTAAGGGCGAACAGGAGCTTCTCGTACGACAACGCCGTCTCGATTGAGCGGTCTCGCTCCTGCAGCAGTTGGATGAGCGCGGGATGCTCGTCGCGTATTCTTTCGAGAAACTGGAGATTGGCGGCCTTCAATGCGATCAGCGCATCCTCATTCAGCCTGTGTGATGTCGAGGTCGCGTGCTTTCGATAGTAGTAGAGGGGCCTGGGATAGACCCGGTATTTCTTCCCCATATGCAAGAGCCGCAACGCGAGATCGAAATCCTCCCCGATCCGCAAGCTCTCGTCGTAGCGAATGGAAGGCTCGAAACACGATCGTCGAAACAGCGGTTTCAAATAGCCCAGGGCGGGCCCCATCCCGTAGAACATGTTGAGCCGAAGGTAATCGCGAATGTTCACCCAAAAGGGCTCGCGTCCCCAATTTCCATTGAGCAGGCGAGCGCAGTGAGCGTGGCCGTCGAATTCGACGAGGCCGTCCGCCGCTATATCGGCAACATCACGTTCGGCCTGCGCGACGAGCGTCTCGAGCCGATCGCGATGCATGAGATCGTCGCTGTCCATGACGGCGATCCAATCGCCCTTGGCAAGGGAGAGCGCCTTGTTTCGTGCTGCCGCCGGCCCGCTCTTTTGCTCACCTCGGACAAGGTGAATTCGTGGATCGGCCGCCCGCGCCGCCGAAATGACACTTACGCTTTCGTCGGTCGATGCATCGTCGCAGATGATGAGTTCGAGATCGCTGAGGCTTTGTTCGCGAACCGACGCAACGGCGTCCGCAAGATATGCCGCACCATTGTGGTTCGCCATGATCACGCTTGCGGTGGGTGCTGCTTTAGCCGGCACGGCCGAAGTCGACGTCACGGCGCGATTTGACCGCGATTGCTCAAGAGGGCAAAGCGCTTCCGAGCGTGTGTGACGAGAGGTTTTGCGCGCTGCCCGAAGCGCTCCACGATCTCGGCCCAAAACCCGAATGACCACCCCGCCTGCGTCATCATGGCGGCGAGGCCTGATGCTGCCGCGCAGGGGTCGGCAAGGCGCACCCCGAGCGTGATTCCATAACCGATGCACAAAAGGGTCCAGGCCAAAGCCGGAAGCGCAAAGGCACGGACGAACGGCGCAAGCAGCAGCAGGAGGATCGCCGGCGCAACGACTGCCAGCACGAAATGGCGAAGCTTGGCGCCTCGGCGGTGCTTGAGCAAATTGCGAGCACGACCTCGCCCGATATTGAAATATTGTCGGAAGAGCGCCACGGGATTTCGTCGCGGATAATAGACGATCGGGACCTCGCCGGTCAGGAAAATTCGGTAGCCTTGCTCCGTGAGCCGCGCGTCGAGCTCCGCATCTTCATTGTGCGAAAAGCTTTCGTCATAGCCGCCGACCGCCTTGAAAGCCGCAAGCGTCATCAAGGCATGATGGCCATGATCGACCCATCGGTCGCGCGTAGTATTTCGGTGAGATGAGCCGCCATTGCCCAGCAGCGAATTCTGGGCCGCCGCTGCCGCACGTTGAAAGCAGCTCTTCCCTTTCGTGTGCATGGACACCACCACCGAATCCGCGTCGGTCGCGGCGCGCACCGCGAGAAGGTGCTCGCAATAGCATCGCGGATATTCCGCATGGGCATCGACGCGAAGCAGGAAACGCGCATCCTGACCATGAACCCGGACAACTTCATTGACGGCGACGCTCTGGACTCTTCTCGGATTGTCCAAAAGGAGGACACGACCGTCCTGGTTCGCGAACTTTTCGACGATCGCGCGCGTCCGGTCGGTGCTTCCACCGTCGGCGACCACGATCCTCACGCGGATTTCGTCCCCTTCAGCCAACAGGTTTTCGAGAATGTCGGCGATATGCTCCTCCTCGTTGAAACAGGGAATCGCGACGAGCACCAGATCGCCCGAGTTCACGAAATTGCGCACATGAGTACTCACAGGACGAAGCCCGATTTCAGCGGCCGCATAGAACCTCCACGAGTTCACGGCAATCGGCGCGATCGACGACGAGATCGCGACGCGGCACGGTCCGAACTTTGTCGACGAGCCGGGCATAGGTAAGCGCGTCGAGTCGGTGGAAGAAATCGGCAAATCCGCGCTCGACCAACCCGTCGAGCTCGACGCCGACGCCATGGCCCGCAAGCCAGCGGCTCGTCTCAACCCCCCGCTGATAAATCGGCACCGCGCCGTAAAGTGTGCCTTCATAAACCCGGTTGGGCAAAAGCCACGCTGAGTTTTGTCCCTCCTCGAAGTAGTCGACCGTCCAGGAGAAATGCACATCGCCATAAAGCGCGCGCAGGTCTTGCGGGCTACTGTAGGGACCTTCGAAGCGCAAATGAGGGTATCTCGATATCGCGGCGTCGAAATCCGGAAAGACTGAAGCGGAAGGTCTACCGCGCAGGACGATCTCGACGGCGCCGCCGGCGCCCCTGGCCAGATCGCCCAGCAGCTCGAGTGACTTGCGACAGCGGAGCATGCCGAACCAGCCGATGCGCCAAGGCGGCCCTGGCGCGCGCGGCGTCGTGGCTTCCGGCAACTCCCGGTCCCGGAGCACGAGCACCTTGTTCTCGAGCAGCCAGATCTCGCCCGGGAAGCGGCGCGGCTTGAAGTAGTGCTCGACGAAACTCGCAGAGCTCGTCAGCAACAGGTCGACGCTCCGCCACAATCGGGTTTCCAGTCGTCTCAGCAAACGGCCTTCAAGTCCGTGCGATAACAGCAGCCGATGTATGTCCAGGCATTCGTAGACGAGCCTCGCCGGGGCGGCATGGCGTCTGCGCGCCCGCGCCGCAATCGTGAGCATCTCGAGATTACGCGCCAGGATGACGTCGGCACCGGCGAGAGCCTCCGCAAATCGGCGCGTCGCGACCGAGGCGCCCGCGACGGAGAAGAGCCGCCGCAACAACCTGCCATCCTCCGTTTGCCCCAGATCGACGGCTTCGAGCCCTTCGATCTCTCGCACCGGCGGTCCCTGACGGCGAAACCCGATCGGCGTCACAGCGGCCCCGCCCGCGACCAGCATGCGCAGCCGTCGGTGCACCGCCGAGTCGGTGAGGTCATGTACGAGATATGCGATCTTTTTTACGCGCTGTGACACGTCCTTTGACCCCGGCTCGAAGCTCGGACGTGCGCTTGTCCCGAGCGTACCGAAATCCACCACATCCGCCATTCGTATCAACCCTGCTTACCTCGATCCGACCGTTGCGCAGTTGAAATCGTCAACCGTGAGCGGCGGCAAGAACCGACTTCACGCCAAAAAGATAAATAATAACCTTTGATGGTAATATAATTTGCACACGCCTGATATGCCGTGCCGGCGCAACCAGTCCGATTTTGCATGAACCTTAATGCATCCGCCCCCGAGCTTACCATCTTGATGCCTTGTTTAAACGAGGCCGAGGCACTCGGCACGTGCATCGAGAAGGCTCTAGCTTATCTGGCCAAGAGCGGGGTCCAGGGGGAGATCCTGGTCGCGGATAACGGCTCAACCGACGGGTCGCAGGAGATCGCGCGCAAGCTTGGCGCCAGGGTCGTCCCAGTCGGCGAAAAGGGTTATGGGGCAGCCCTGATCGGCGGCATAATGGCGGCGCGCGGGCAATTCGTGATCATGGGCGATGCTGATGATTCCTACGATTTCTCGCAGCTCGACGACTTTCTTGCGAAGTTGCGGCAGGGATACAGCTTGGTGGTGGGGAACCGTTTCAAGGGCGGCATCGCACCCGGCGCCATGCCGATCTTGCATCGCTGGCTCGGCAACCCCGTTCTGAGCTTTATCGGGCGGACCTTTTTCAAGGCGGGAATCGGAGATTTTCATTGCGGACTTCGCGGCTTCGAGACGCAAGCCATGCGAAACCTCAATTTGCGCGCGACCGGGATGGAATTTGCCAGTGAAATGGTGGTGCGAGCGAGACTTTGGGGTCTTTCCATCGCCGAGGTCCCGACAACGCTGAAAAAGGACGCGCGTTCGCGGCCGCCGCATTTGCGCACTTGGCGTGATGGCTGGCGCCATTTGAGATTCCTCTTGATGTTTGCGCCGCGCTGGCTCTTCTTCTACCCAGGCCTCGCGCTCCTCCTTGCCGGAGCGGTCGTGTCGCTCCTGCTTTTGCCGGGGCCCGTGCGCATCGCCCCGCACGTCAGCCTCGACGTGCACACGCTGCTCGTCGCATCGGTTTCAACCCTGATCGGGACCCAATGCCTATCCTTCGCGGTCGTGGTGCGTCGCTACGCCGCGTCAAGAGGGTTGCTGCCGGCCTCTCATACCGTCGAGCGGCTCCTTGTCCCGATCACCCTGGAACGAGTGTTGTTTTCGGCCTTGTTCCTCGCCATCGTCGGAATTGGGGGCATCCTCTGGTGCGTGGTGCAATGGGCCAGCGCAGGCTTTGGCCCGCTCCATTATGGCCTGGTGATCCGCGTCCTCACTGTGTCGGTAACGGCAGTAGCCATCGCCTTGCAGCTCGTCTTTACGGCGTTTCTCTCGGCCATTATCGAGATGAAAGTATGAACGAGCTTCGGTTGGGTTCGCACTTTGCCAAATCTATCGCGGCAAAAGCGACGCTACTGCGCTTTCTCGCCGTCGGCGGGGCAGCGACGCTCGGCTATATTCTTGTCTGCTATTTCCTGCAGACGCTTTGCGGATGGCCGCCCTTTTGGGCGAGCGCCGTTGCCTATTTGGCCATGGTGGGCTTCGCGTATTTGGCACAACGAAACTTCACATTTCGCTCCTCTCGACATCATCTCATCTCATTGCCGCTCTATGCAGCCCTGCAAAGTGGATGCGGCTTGTTTGCCGCCGTGACGGTCCAAGTTCTTGTAACCACGGCACAAATTTCGGCGCTTTCTGCATCCACGGTCGCTGCCGCTTTGAGTGCCGCCGCAAGCTATGTGATTTCATCATCATGGATTTTCTCCGATCGGCCAGGAAAGTGACGACTTTGTCGCGTCGGACAAACCCGCGTGAAGCAGCAAGCTCGAAAGCCTTACTGAACACCCTCCACGGGGCAGCTGTCCTCGGGCGGCGCGTGCGCGTTCTCTCTCGACTGCTGGCTCAATATTTGCCCGATTCGGCGCGGGTCCTCGACGTCGGCACTGGTGATGGCTCGATCGCCGCCGAGATCAAGCGCCTGCGCCCCGATGTCACGATCTTGGGGGTGGACGTATTGTTGCGGCCGTCGACGCAAATACCGGTCGTGCTATTCGACGGCGCCCATCTGCCGCTGGAGGACGCCAGTGTCGACGTGGTCACCTTCGTGGATGTGCTCCACCACACTCAAAATCCGCTCGGTCTTCTCCAGGAAGCAGCCCGCGTGACCCGCCGCCATGTGCTCATCAAGGACCATCTGAAAACAGGGATTCTTGCGTACGCCACGCTGCGGGCGATGGATTGGGTCGGCAATTACGGTCATGGGGTCGCCTTGCCTTACAATTATCTGAGCTTGGACGAATGGGGACGTTCCTTTCGAGATGCGAAGCTCCGACCTGAAGCCTGGCTCGAAAAACTGCATCTATATCCGTTTCCGGCCGGAATGATATTTGACCGGCGGCTTCACTTCCTGGCGAGACTGGCGCGCGAGTAAAGAGCTAACTTGCCGAATTGGCGCCTGTTGCGAGGATCACGACTGCCGGTTCATTTGAGGTGATCGCGTTCGATGAGGTCAGCCGTCCTCAGAAGGTTGGGAGCACATTCTGGTTCATTGCCTCGCGAGCGCGAAGGCAAACTGGTGCGCCGAGGGGTTCTTGCGGTGGCCATCGTTTTGGGCGCCTCTTGGCTTTCGATCCCGGCCTTCGTTAACGGGTTTCCCTTCGTCTTCCCCGATAGTGTCGATTATCTCGTCTTTACCCCTCACATCTATCGCAGCCCTTTTTACGGGCTCCTCATCTTCTTCTTTCACCTCGACCGCTTCATTTGGGGACCTGTGCTCGTCCAGGCGCTGATCGCCAGCCATTTGATTTGGGTGTTGGTGAGGAATTTTGCGGGCGAGCCGAAACTCGCTTGGTTCGGATTCATCGTGCTCACGGTTGGCTTGTTCTCCAGCCTGCCCTTCTTCACGGGATTCATCATGCCGGATTTCTTCACTTCCGTGATGATCCAAACTTTCTACTTACTGGGATTTCAGCGAGCCAAGCTCGGCAAGTTTGAGCAAATCTATTTTCTCCTGCTGGGTTGCGTCGCGATCTGCGCGCACGTTTCGCATTTGCCTCAGGCCATCCTTTTGGCGTTCCTGGTGCTCGTCTTGCATCTTTGTTTCGGAAACTCGCTGCCGACATCCCTGAGACGAGGTGCCATTCTGTCCATACCCATTGCGCTGGCGGTCTGTGCCACCATGCTGAACAATGTCCTGATCCATGGTGTGTTCGCGCTTTTTCCGGCCGGGCAAATCTTCATGCTCGCGAACATGATCGAGCAAGGCCCCGCCAGAGATTACCTTCAGGAGGTTTGTCCAGACGCCAAGTTGAGAATTTGCAGCCGCGGGTCGACCCTTCCGGACAAGTCCGAGGAATTTCTCTGGTCCACGGATAATTTGCAGCGCCTCGGTGGCTTCGAGGGGATGCGCGAGGAGGCGGGCGCGGTGGTGGCCGGCACGATCCGCACTCGCCCCAGTGAGGTCGTGCGCGCGATGGCAAGCAGCATTGCGCAGACTTTTCTGGTGCATGCGCCGGGGGCGGAATTGTTTCCGCTCTCGAATGACCCGTGGATGGTCGATGTACTGCTGAAAAAATTCGGGCCGGACACGCTGCGTGCCTACAAAGCCAGTCTCGAGGCACGGGATTTGATCCCGCGGGCATTTCTGCGGCGGCTTGATGAGCTGACATTCCCCGCGGCCGTGCTGGCCCTGCTGATTGGAGTAGCTTGTTCATTGAGGCTCGGCCTGGTCGACACCTTGCCACTCACGCTTTTCGTAACGGCAGCACTCATGATTAACAATGTTTTGTGCGCCGTGGGTTCTGGCGTGCACGATCGCTATCAGGCGAGGGTCACGTGGCTCATGGCCCTTTCCACCCTGCTGATCTTCGCGCGGCTTTGGCGGAAGGAGACAGCGAGGGTTGCCTCCGGCCGGGTCGTTGGACAAAGCACTTCTCCCGGTAGTGCCGAAACTCCGGCTTTCACTCAACCGAATCGAGTTCCATGACAGGCAAGAAGGCGATCGTATTCGGCGGCGCAGGCTTCATCGGGTGCCACTTATTGAAGCGCCTCGTCGCGGAAAAGCTCTACGACGAGCTCTATAGCGTGGATATCGTTCAACCGCGTTTCCCGGTTGCGGGTGTCACGCACGTCCAATTCGACATTCGGCAGCCAATTCCACCAAAGCTTTGCGGTGAGGGCACCTGGGATCTCTACAACCTTGCCGCGGTCCATACGACACCCGGCCACGAGGATTGGGAGTATTTCTGGACCAATGTGCAGGGTGCGACCAATGTGTGCCGCTTCGCAAGCGAGGTGGGCGCCGAGCGCATTCTTTTTACGAGCACCATGATGGTTTACGGGCCAACGGAAGCGCCCAAGGACGAGGAAGCGACGCTCGAACCGGTGAATGCCTACGGGCGTTCAAAAATTCTGGCTGAGGGCATCCATCGTCTTTGGCAGACTGAGCGGCCCGCCACGCGTCGCCTCACGGTGGTGCGGCCCGGCGTGATCTACGGCCTCGAGGAGCGCGGCAATTTCACCAGGCTTTCGCAAGCTCTCAAGGCGCGGCGCTTCTTTTTTCCGGGGCGCACCGACACGATCAAGGCCTGCGGCTATGTCGAGGATCTCATCTCCTCCATGCTTTACATGCAGGAGCGCAACGAGGGCGTGACGCTCTACAATTTTTGCCATCCGCAGCGTTACACGATCGCGGATATCTGCGCCGCCTTTGCAACCGTCGGCGGATATCCGAAACCGCAAATCGTCATCCCATTTTGGCTTTTGGGGCTCGCCGCCTTCGGCTTCGAAGTGCTCTCCTCGTTCGGCCTCAAGAGCGACATCAATCGCGCACGCGTGCGCAAGCTTTACGAATCCACGAACATGGTAGCCGGGCGTCTCCCGGCGGCGGGGTTCACTTATGCTTTCGACCTCGAGTCCGGGTTGGAGGATTGGAAACGCTCATCACGCATGCGCGACTTCGATTGATCAAAAGCGCGTCTGGAAGAATTGACCGGCACGGGCATGCTTGGCGCCACAACACCGGTGCGCCCGAGCGGCCTCGCCCGCACCTCGTTACACTGCTTCACCCGTGTCGAGGCGAGCGACAAACGCATAGGACATGCCACGCGCCGTGGGATCGCGCATTTCAATGGCGCTGCGGATGAGGCCTTCAACGGCGAGCACCGGCGTCATAAGGCCAAGTGCCTTCGGCTTGACTTCGTCGCGATCCAACGTGACGTAGCGTTCGAGCTTCAATCCGCAATCCAGCACCAACTTGAGCACAATGTGAGGCTAGGTTGTAAAGACGTGGTGGTTCACATCCAGATCGTGCTGAGTAAAGCAAGCTAGGAATCCCGAGTACATGTGCATCGTGCGAGCCCGGCTCCATTTCGGGTTCGGCATCGTCATGATGATCCGTCCTCCCGGTTTTAAAACCCGGACGATGTTCTCCATAGCCAAGCCCGGATTGTACGTATGCTCGATCACGTCCATCAGCAAAACGACGTCCGCTCGTTGGTCCCCCTCGAAACGTGTATTGATGTCCCATTCGACCACCTCAGGCGATTTCGGGTGAAGATCGAAACCGAACCACGCATATCCGGCCTTCTCGACATGCTCCCGCATCGGGAGAGCACCCGCACCGACGTCGAAGAGCACACTCTCGCCGGGCGCGGCCGGCAGCCGGGCGAGATAGTCCCGAACGAACGCGTAACGGTCTTCCGCCAAGGCGGCTTCCGGCACGGGCATCATTGCTTCCTCCTCGGAGTCAACTGACGTGGGGTGCACCTTCTCCCGCTTCGAGGCTTGTCTCAGGCACCTGCGCGGCGCCATCCGAGTGCCTCGATATACCTGAAATTTTCATGCATGTTCTCGGAGCGGCAATTTTGCGGACACCCGTAACAAGGACGCGCGGCCCGGCGCAGAAAAGGGCACCATTGTTGGGTTCACAAAGGGACCGGGTCGCCTGATGAGTCTCGAGTTCATCCCCCAACCGCTGGCTTTTCGAAACTCCGCATGCTGCCGCGCGTATGCGACCGGTTTATTTGCAATGACGCGGCAATCCCGGCTAGCTTTCGGCGACCCCGCTGACGCATGAACGAAAGACCTTTCCGTTTTAGCCCTCGTTAAGGATTTGCGCCCGACTTCACTTGAGCAAGATGAACGTTTTTATTCGCCAGTACGAACACAACACCTCGATCGGTCCGGCTTACGAACCCGCGTCGAACCTTCCGGACGGGCCAGCGGCGGATGCGCCGGTGCGGTATATTGCGTATTACCTCCCACAATTTCATGAGACACCGGAAAACAACGAATGGTGGGGGAATGGATTTACGGAGTGGACGAACGTAACCAAGGCGCTGCCCCGCTATCTGGGTCACTATCAGCCGCGCTTGCCTGGCGACTTTGGATTCTATGATCTGTCCAATCCGGATTACATTCGGCGCCAAGTTGCCCTCGCCAAGCGTGGAGGAATATACGGGTTCTGCATTCACAATTACTGGTTCAGCGGCCGACGCTTGTTGGAGGGGCCTCTCAGAGCCATACTCCAGAACAGGGATATCGATATTCCCTTCTGTCTCAATTGGGCCAACGAAAGCTGGTCCCGTCGTTGGGACGGCTCGGAGCAATCGATTCTCGTCAAGCAAAACTATGCTCCCGGCGAGGATATTCAGTACGCAGAATATGTTTTGGAGTTTGTAGCGGACGATCGATACATCAAGATTGATGGGCGCCCGCTCATAATGCTCTACAGGCCCGACCACCTGCCCGACGCCCGCGCAACAATAGAGCGCTGGCGCGAGGTATTCCTGAGGCGCGGCTTTCCCGATCCTTACATCATCATGCCGCAATCGCGCGGAGTGGATGATCCGCGCCCGTTTGGAATTGATGCGGCCGCTGGATTCCCCCCGCACAAAGTCGCATGGGAAAATGTTCCGGATATCCGTCATTGGGTGCGACTGCTGGACCCTCGCTTCGTCGGCCGGGTGGTGTCCTACGACGACGTCGCGGCTACGGCGATTGCCAACAGGCCGAATGAATTTCGGCTCTTTCCGGGAGTCTGTCCGCATTGGGACAATGAGGCTCGCCGCCCCGGAAGTGGCTTTAGTCTCGCTGGTTCGACACCGAACAAATATGCTGAGTGGCTGAGGGCAGCTTCAGAATATGCGCTTAAGGCTCCGAGATCGGATGAACGGCTCGTGTTTGTAAACGCTTGGAACGAGTGGGCTGAGGGCGCTTACCTCGAACCAGATCGACACAATGGCTGCGCCTATCTGGCCGCCACCCGGCGCGTCTTGGAGAGCCTGCGATCCTCGAATGCATCCCGTTCACTTTCTGCGATGAACGACCAAGTTCACTCTCCTTTGGAGATCACCCGGACGAGCATCACAAATTTTGCTGGAAATTTTCCCCGAGTGGCCATGCGAAAACTCCGCAGAAGAATTTCAGCGCTCGCTCCGAGTGCCTTTACAAGACGTCCAAAGCGCCTTGTGAAATCCGGTGCGACGAATTTCTAAATGAGCCGCCCTGTGACGGCTCTACGCAAAGCGACCAGGGTTGTCGGACTTCAGCATCGCCCGCAGCTGCCAACCTTCTTGAATCATGCGTCGTCCGCTCGGGAGCATGAACATCACCGTTCCAAAGACGCCATAGGCAATGGGTATCGCCGCAATCAACAAGATGCCCGCGTCTTCAGGCCCGGCGAGGTAGAGAGCCGCCAGGGCAACTGCGGTTGCGGATAGCGCCACCGCGAACGGTAGAGTCGAAACGACGAGATCCTTGAAAGTCACCGGCCCGACGCGAGTCGCCCCCCAGCATGTCAGCGGAGTGGAGACGAGAAGGAAGGACAGTCCAGCTCCCGCCGCGACGCCGCTTGGCCCCCAGGGCAGCCCACAGACAAAGCCAGCCAACGATATGATCGAGGTGATCGTCGCGTAGGTGAGCTGTTGCCCCGCACGCCCTTGGCTCACGAAAAGCCAAAACGAGCTGCTGTAAAACGGCGAAGCGATGCAGCCGAGGCACAGCCAGCTCACAATTGGCGAGATGCCATTCCATTGAGCGCCGAGCAGAATGAGCATGAGCGGCTTGGAAAGCACGAGGATAAATGCGATCCCAGGTAGCCCGGCTAGCAAAGTGACCTCGAGCATACGCAGATAAGCTCGACGATATCGATCCGGCTCTGAAACCAGCCGGACGAGGAGCGGGACGGCAATCCGGTTTGTTGGCGCCAGAAGCTGGGCGATGGGCTGCGTGACCGTCTTATATCCCTTGTCGTAGAGGCCGAGCGCGGGCGCGCCCTGCACGAGTGCGAGCAGAACGTTGTCGGCCGTCGTGGTCACGTATTGTACAAAATTGAAACCAGTGATCTGGCCGCCGACCCGTACGAGAGACCAGGTCGCGCGGTTAAAAAAGCGAAAACTCGGTCGCCAGACGGAGACCGCCCAGATAAGGAACACGCCAACAAGACGCTCGCTCGCGGCGCTCACAACCAAAGACCAATAGCCAAGGCCCGCCCAAGCAGCGGAAAAACCGGCCGCGAGCCCGATGGCTGGTGGCGCAACGTCCAATAAAGCAAGGACGGTGAAGCGCAGGTTGCGGCTGAGAAGTGCCGCCGGCTGCGTTGCCAATCCGGAGATTGGAATGAGCGCCGCGAAAGCTATGCACAGCGTGACGAGACGCGGCTCTTGATAGATCCAGGCGATCAGCGGAGACAGGAGGCAGACGAGCCCGGCGATGGCGATGTTGATCGTCATGCCCAGCCAGAACAGGGCAGAGACTTGCTCATGCTTGATATCCGCACTTTGGATGACGGCTTGACCCAATCCGAAGTCGGCTACGAGCTGCACCAGGCCGAGAACGGGAGCGATCATCGCCACGAGACCGTAATCCGCCGGGACGAGTAGCCGGGCGATGGCGATTTGGGCGGCAAGCCTGACCAGAAAATTGGCGGCTTGCGCGGCGAATGTGGCTGTCCCACCTTGGACGGAGCGGCGCTTCAGCGACTCCGCTCGAAGCTCAGCTGTGAGGTTTTCGGTATCGGACAAGGGGTGACGGCCTATTCTCCTGCCGGACACAGGTCGCTAGTCGACTCGATGGAGCGGCGTGTCTCTCCACCAAAATCTGCGAATTTTTGCACGGGGGCGATCAATTTCGTTTGCGTGCCTGGACCACGAACTGACAGGCGAACAATCGCGGGAAGAACAAAGTCATCGAGCGAAGGACCTTCCTGAGAATCGGACGGGGGATAAGCTTGAAAAAACGCGATCGATAGACTGGAAGAGAAAACCCGCAAGTGTACCCCCTGGAGGTAATTTCAAAACCCGTATTGTTGAAAAGATCTCGAATGGTTCGCTGTGTAAACCATCTCAAATGCGTGGCATCGCAGATGCCCGTCTCAGCGTAATTAAAGCGTCCAAACAACAGCTTTAGTCTCACGCTCCAATGGGCCACGTTAGGCACGGAGGCGAGAACCAATCCATCCTTTTCGAGAGCCGTCATTGCAAGCTGGAGCATCTCGTCTGGAGCCGCCAGATGCTCCAGAACGTCCGCAAACATGACGACGTCAAATGGGCCTCTTTGGGATATGAATTCACGATCCAGGAACCCTTGAAAAACCTCGACGCCGCGAGATCTGGCTATACCGCTGCGATCCGCGTCCGGCTCGATCGCAAATACTCTGTTCCCCTTGTCCTTGTTCGCGACGAGCGTAACGGAGCCTGTGCCACACCCCACATCGAGCACGCGCGCGTGCTCGGGCATGAGCGAACGAAGCATGCCCGCCACTTCGTAGGGGTCATCCGAATGGTGGTCATAACGCAGCGGATCGAGCGAGTGCTCTACAAGACCGGCTCCGTGAGAGTCAGGGCCGCTGGAAATGAACGTTTCCGTCATGAGGAAATCCCAAGTCTAAGATGATGAACGCACATGCGCACGGTCTGAAGTCATCGGTCCTGATTTCGATTCCATTTGCTGCGGAGAAGGCGATCGCGCAACGCGCAACGCGGCGTCCTCCAAACCATCAGCGGGTTCGGCTTTCGCCAACGACGCGACCGCGTCGTCGCCGCCGCTGACGCAATCGGCGTCTTCGCTCCTGCCTACCCCCAGCACTTCCCGCATCACGTCCAAATACCCGTGTCCATGCTTGAGGTCCGGCTCGAGATAGTTACCCTCCGCCCATTCGTTCCAAGCCTTGACGAAGATGATGGCCTCATTTTTCGGATGATTTTTGACAATAGCCTTCGCCTTCGAAAGATACTGCCCAAAAAGCTCCGGAGTCGAATTCATGTAAACGGTGCCGCGTTGGCCCGATCGCGGAGTATTATCCCAGTTGGGTATGACTTGCGGAAGAAAGCGAGCGCCATCAGGCATATTGGTGAGTGCCCTTTCCACGACATCCGCGTATTCGAAGCAAACCGGACGCTTGTATTTGGCGGCCCAGGGCGAAAATCTTGTCACAAAGTCCCTGGTCTTCCAGCGGTAGGCGAAATCCAAAGGCCTCCGCAGGTACCTCGACCCGATGTAATCCAGCGGCGTGAGATGGGTTACCGCGTCGAAAGGATCGACTACGGAATTGCGATACGGGTCAATACCGGAATCCGCGGTGATGTGGGACACGGCCACCAAGTACAGACCAGGGAGTCCAGCGTCCGCAGCAAGCTGTCGCCAATGTCTTGTGAAGGCGGACGTTGAAGGCATGTCATGGGGTGCAAACACACAAAAGATGGGCTTGCCGTTCACCGTCATGTAGCGCGGATCCCGAAAGGCTTTCAGGGCCCAATCAAAATGCGCTCGTTCGTCTTCAGGGCCGGGATATTTCTGTTCGATCAAAACAGAGGAAGGATTGCCGTGCCATATGCCCGTCCAAGATTGGTTTGCCCATGCAAGGCAGAAAGGAAATGACGGCGCGCCGCTTCCCAGGACTTCGTCAAAGGGCCGTTCCAAAATCCGACGCCCATGGCCGAACCAGTAGTGCCAATAACAAAAGCCTTCGATGCCGCTCGCACGCGCCATTCGAGCCTGCTCGGCGCGTGTTTCGGGCACCCTCAAATCATAAAACCCCAAATCCGCCGGAAGGCGTGGCTGCTCATGACCCGGGTAGAGCGGTTTTGCTTTCGCGACGTTAGTCCATTCGGTGAACCCTTGCCCCCACCACTCATTATTCTCGGGAATGGGATGAAACTGAGGAAGATAAAAAGCAATGACCCTTTCGTGCAACGCGTTAGCGCTCAATGTGGGCTCCTCATCTGCTGATATCCCACGCGTCATCGCATTCGAATCAACGACACCCTATGGACAAACAGTTGGGCGTTTTCGAGCCGAACGATCCCTCGTGTCTTTCGCGACGCATACCATGAGGCGAGAGAGCCTCAAGCCGTTTCGACGGCGCGCAAAGATGGCAACCCACGCACCGCGCTCTTGCGCGCATGTCCTCTCGAGAGCTGAAAAGCGCAGGCGCAACGGCGTCGAATGACGCCTCGGCAAGTTGAACGGGCGATGGTTCGAAAGACCGATCGCTTTTCGGCAGACCGCCACGCTTGAGGAGAATGAGTCCAAACTTGTATGCAAAATGCGTTGAGCAAGTCTTTCAAATTGGTCGCTTGATTCGCTGCGCAGAGAGGACCGAGCATTCATCAGGTGTGCGAGTGGGCAAAAGGCTCCGCGTGTGATA
>JAFBAS010000073.1 GCA_019247605.1 Hyphomicrobiales bacterium | reverse complement strand
TCGGCTTCATCATCGGCATCGCGCGCCTGTCGACGAACTGGATCGTGGCCAAGGTCGCGCAAGTCTATGTCGAAATTATCCGCAACATTCCGCTGCTCTTGCAGCTGATATTCTGGTACAACGCGGTCCTGAAGCCTCTGCCGAATCCGCGCAATGCCCTGTCGTTCGGCGCCGGATTCTTCCTCAGCAATCGGGGCCTGACGGTTCCCGAGCCATCCTACGGACCTGGCGCAGAGAATATTCTTTACGCTTTGATCCTCGCCCTTCTGCTCACCTTTGGCTTCCGCCATTGGGCAAGGGGCCGGCAGGAGAGGACCGGGCAACAATACCCGGTCGGCGCCGTTGGGCTCGCCGCAATCATCGGCTTGCCGCTCCTCGCCTTTTTCCTTTCCGGCCGGCCGCTCCATTTCGATGTGCCGGTGCAGAAGGGGTTCAATTTTACAGGAGGATTGCAAGTCTATCCCGAGTTCGTGGCCTTGGTCTTGGGCCTCGTCCTCTACACGGCCGCCTTCATCGCCGAGATCGTCCGTGCGGGCATTCAGGCCGTGTCGCGCGGACAGATCGAGGCGGCACATGCGCTCGGCCTTCGACACAAGCCGACGCTCAATCTCGTCGTCATCCCGCAGGCGATGCGCGTAATCACGCCGCCGCTCACGAGCCAATTCCTCAACCTGACGAAGAATTCCTCGCTTGCGGTCGCCATCGGCTATCCCGATCTCGTTCAGATCTTCGCCGGCACCGCGCTCAACCAATCGGCCAAAGCGATCGAGATCATGCTGATGACGATGGCGGTGTATCTGGCGATCAGCCTCGTCACCTCGTTCTTCATGAACATCTACAATCGCCGCATGGCGCTCGTCGAGCGCTGAGAGGAGGGAGAGCGCCATGTCGGCCGTCACCGATCCCTCAATTCCGACGCCGGAAATACCGGTCTCCGAAGCGCGCTCGTTCGAGGGTTACGTTTCTGCGATGCCGGTCGACTCCCAAGCGCCACCGGCCTCGACCACTGGGATCATCGGGTGGTTGCGGGCGCATCTGTTCAGCACTCTCGGCAACACGCTCCTGACGATCATCTTCGGTGTGCTCGCTCTCTATGTGATCTGGGGATTTCTGAGCTTCGCGCTCTTGGACGCGACCTGGACGGGCGCGGATCGTGAGGCCTGCCTTGCCCATTCCGGCCGTGAACTCGGCGCCTGCTGGCCGATGATCAAGGAGCGCCTCGCCTATTTCACCTACGGGTCCTACCCGATCCCGCAGCGCTGGCGGGTCGACATCGTGTTCCTGCTCGGCGCCATCGGCCTTGTCTGGGTGTTGTGGCTCGATGCGCCGCGTCGCGACGTAGGCGCGTTCTACTTCTTCGTGTTCTTCCCGGTCGCGGCCTTCTGTCTGCTCTACGGCTTGCCCTTGATCGGCTTGCCCATCGTCGACACCGATCTTTGGGGCGGCTTCTTGGTGACGCTCGTGATCTCGAGCGCCGGGATCGTCGCGGCGTTGCCGCTTGGCATTTTGCTTGCTCTTGGCCGACGCTCGAAGCTCCCCGTGATCAGCATCGCCTCGACGATCTTCATCGAGGTCGCGCGCGGCGTGCCTTTGATCACGGTGCTCTTCGTCGCCAAGGTCATGCTCGGCTATTTCCTTCCCGAGCGCTTCGATCCCGCCTTGATGGTCAAGGCACTGATCGCGGTCGCGCTGTTTTCCGCGGCTTATATGGCCGAGGTGGTTCGCGGCGGCCTGCAAGCGATCCCGAAAGGTCAGCAGGAAGGGGCAAGCTCGCTCGGCCTTGGCTATTGGCAATCGATGCGCCTCGTCATCCTGCCGCAGGCGTTGCGCATCACCATTCCGGGGATCGTCAACACCTTCATCGGCGGCTTCAAGGATACGAGCCTCATCCTCATCATCGGCATGTTCGACTTCCTGAAGACGGTCGAGGTGGCGGTCGAGGATCCGAAATGGGCCACCCCCGTGAGCGGGCCGACGGGTTATCTTTTCGCCGCGATCGTCTATTGGATTTGCTGCTTCGGCATGTCACGCTATTCGCGCGCCGTCGAGATGCGTCTCTCCGTCGCTCATAAACGTTGAAGGAAAACCACGATGTCGATGACCCAAGCCGCAAAGCCGCCGCAGCCGGAGAGCGAAGCCGAATCCGCCGTTCTGATGCAGGGGGTGAACAAATGGTTCGGCGATTTTCATGTGCTGCGCGACATCAACCTCGACGTGAAGCGCGGCGAGCGCGTTGTCATCTGCGGCCCGTCGGGCTCGGGCAAATCGACGATGATCCGCTGTGTCAACCGGCTCGAAGAGCATCAGAAGGGCCGCATCGTCGTCAACGGACATGAGCTGACCAACGACCTCAAGCGCATCGACGAGGTGCGCCGCGATGTGGGCATGGTGTTCCAGCATTTCAATCTGTTCCCGCACCTCACCATTCTCGAGAACTGCACCTTGGCACCGATCTGGGTCCGCAAAATGCCTAAGAAGGATGCCGAAGAAGTCGCGATGAAATATCTGACCCGCGTCAAGATCCCCGAACAGGCGAACAAATATCCAGGTCAGCTTTCCGGAGGCCAACAGCAGCGCGTCGCCATCGCACGCTCATTGTGCATGAATCCGAAGATCATGCTGTTCGACGAGCCGACCTCCGCCCTCGATCCCGAGATGGTCAAGGAAGTGCTCGACACCATGGTGTCGCTGGCGCAGGAGGGCATGACCATGCTCTGCGTCACCCACGAAATGGGTTTTGCGCGTCAGGTCGCCAACCGGGTAATCTTCATGGATCAGGGGCAGATCGTGGAGATGAACGCGCCCGCCGAATTCTTCTCGAACCCACGGCATGAACGCACGAAGCTGTTCCTGAGCCAAATTTTGCATTGAGGCCAGGCGCTTGCGATCCTTTTGGTAACGTGACGCGTCGTCCCAGATGCGCCAATGGCGCGCGGGAATGAGCCTCCTGTTGGGTGATGTCGCAGCCGACAAGGTTGCGATGGCGCCTCCTTCCGAAGGACGCCACGTCCGTCGTTTCCTATTCCTTGGCGCCCTCGGCCGAGCGTGTCCTTGACCACCAACCTGCACGCTTTGCGCGTGCGGGATCGTAGGTGGAGGTGAGGGGAGGCTCGGCTTGCCGCACAGCGGCTTGCGCCTCGCGGGGCTCCTCCGCGCTCGCCGCCCTCTCGCCGGCTTCTTCTTCCGGTCGCGAACTCTCACCTGCGGGGTTTTCCCCGTTCGGACGCGCAGGCTCGAAAGGCGCGGCTTGCGAAGCCTCCTCGCTCCCAACCTCTTGGGCAACAGGGAAGGCGGCATCTGCAGCCTCTCCGTCGCTGGGTGAGGGCGAGCCAGATTCATCGCCCTCCATCTCCTCGCTTCGGCCTTCCGCGATCGCCTCGTGCGGCGTGACGAAGTTACCATCCTCCCGACGAGCCCGGCCGCCACGGCGTCCGCGGCGGCGTTTGCGGGGCTCAGCGACATTGGCCGGTCGAGTTTCGCCGACTTCGGCATCTCTTCCCTGGGAGGTCTCGTGAGCGCTTTCGCCCTCATGCTGAGCTTGCGGGTGATGGGACGACGCGCCTGCCGCATGGGGCTGTCCGCCATCGGATTCGCGCTCGCCGCCGCGGCGCCGCCTTCTCCGGCGCCGCCGTTTTTGAGAACCATCGCCCTCAGCGGTCGAACGCTCCTCGTCTTCCTCGCGGGCCGCGCCATCGGGGCCGCTCATCGCCTCAACGTGCTCTTCCACATCGCTCGGAGCGGAAGCGGCGAGCTGGCGAGGCTGCGTGTCGAGGCTTGATCCGTCCGCGACTGGCGGCGATACCGGCTCTCCCCATTCGATCGCAAAGAAGTCGACGCCGTTATGCTTGTCGTCAGCGACGAAATTCACCGAAACGCCGAAACGATCCTCGATCTGGCGCAAATGACGCCGTTTCTGATTGAGGATGTAGAGGGCAATATCGGTGCGCGTCCTGACCGTCAGATTGCGCGAGGCGTTCTTCACCAGAGCATCCTCGACGTGACGTAGCACATGGAGCGCCACGGAAGGCGTCGAGCGCACGCGGCCCGCGCCGGCACAATGCGGACAAGGGGTCGAAGAGCCCTCCACCACGCCCGAGCGGATGCGCTGGCGCGACATCTCGAGAAGTCCGAACGGCGATATGCTGCCGACCTGAATGCGGGCACGATCGTTCTTGAGGCAATCCTTGAGACGCTTCTCGACAGAACGATTGTTGCGTTTCTCGTCCATGTCGATGAAGTCGATCACGATGAGCCCAGCGAGATCGCGCAGGCGCAGCTGGCGCGCCACTTCCTCGGCCGCTTCGAGATTGGTCTTGAGCGCGGTATCCTCGATGTTGTGCTCGCGCGTGGCGCGCCCGGAGTTCACGTCGATCGCGACGAGCGCCTCGGTCTGATTGATCACGACATAACCGCCCGAACGCAGCGTCACGATGTTCGAGAACATGGCATCGAGCTGCCGCTCGACACCGAAGCGCGCAAAGAGCGGCTCCGTCTCCTTGTCGAGCTTCACCGCCTTCGCATGGCTCGGCGCCAGCATGCGCATGAAATCCTTGGCTTCCTTGTAGCCGTCTTCGCCGGCCACCAGCACCTCGTCGATGTCCTTGTTGTAGAGATCACGGATGGCGCGCTTGATCAGCGAGCCCTCCTCGTGAACGAGGGCCGGAGCGGAAGATTTGAGCGTAAGCTCGCGGACATTCTCCCAAAGCCGCAGCAGGTATTCGAAGTCGCGCTTGATTTCGACCTTGGTGCGAGCGGCACCCGCGGTGCGCACGATGACGCCCATGCCGTTCGGCACGTCGAGCTCTTGCGCCACCGATTTCAGCCGCTTACGGTCGGGCGCATTGGTGATCTTGCGCGAGATGCCGCCGCCGCGCGCCGTGTTCGGCATCAGCACGGAGTAGCGTCCGGCAAGCGAGAGATAGGTCGTAAGCGCCGCGCCCTTGTTGCCACGTTCTTCCTTGACCACCTGGACAAGAAGGATTTGACGGCGCTTGATCACCTCCTGGATCTTATAGTTGCGTCTCACGGGGCGGCGCCGCTCAGGCACCTCTTCGAGACCGTCCCCCGCTCCGAGCTGCTCGATCACGGGCTCCGCAGCAGCCTCCTCCTCGAAGGATCCGCCCGCTTCACCCGCAGCGCTGCCCGAAGGCTCGCCGTTATGCGCGTCCGCGTCGCGCACGGGTGTGGGGGGCGCGGGTGCGTCGGAGGCTAAACTTGCCTGCGCCGCCTCGTCACCTTCGGCTTCGCTGTCCGGCACGGCATCGATATTAGCGGCATGGGGCCCCGCTTCGCGCATTTCCCAGCTTTGCGGCGACGGTTCGGCCTCGTGGCCTTCTTCCTCCCGAGCCGCCGAAACTTCGCCCGAGACATCCTCCGTCGCACCTGCGTCATGCGGCGTCGCCGGTCCCATGCTCTGCGGCTTTGCGTCTCTCAGTTGCACCACGTCAGCTGATGCGTCACTTGGCGCATCATTTGGCGAGTGTGAGACGCTCTCCTCGGGAGCTGAAATTTCGGCGGTCGAAACCTTGTTGTCGGGATCGTTGCGGGTCGTGGCCGTCGCTCCACGGCGGCCTCTGTGGCGCCGGGGGCCAGGCTCGTCGTCTTCCGCTTCGCGCGCCGATCTCGCCTCTTCGGCGATCAGAGCCTCACGGTCCGCGATCGGAATCTGGTAGTAATCGGGATGGATTTCGCTGAATGCGAGGAAACCGTGCCGGTTACCGCCGTAATCGACGAAGGCCGCCTGGAGCGACGGCTCGACGCGCATGACCTTCGCAAGATAAATGTTTCCTCGCAGCGGTCTGCGCTGGGCTGATTCAAAATCGAATTCCTCGACCCGCTGGCCCCGAACGACGACGACGCGCGTCTCTTCGGGGTGGGCGGAATCGATGAGCATCTTATTGGCCATTGAGCATATCTTTCTCGTGGGCGCCGGACGTTTGCGGCGCGCTGTTTTCCGGCTCGCGGCAAAGAGGCGCGCCGATCGCGCCACGCCGCGAGCTGCAAGCTAGTCGAGGTGTGGGAAAGTAGACCCGCCCGACCTTGCCTCGATCGTGATCGAGACAGGGAGGCGGTGGGCCGGAATCGAATCGGCATCCCGCACGCGGCGAATGAAAATCGGCTCGCTGAAACGAGCCCCCCTTCGAATTTGCCACGCGACGCCGACATCATGTCATTTCCTGAGCGCGCCCATGTGGGCGGCCGAATCATGGAATAACGCCCGAGAAGGGCGGCTGAGCTGTCTTCCGGCGCCAAAGTGCGTTGTGGCGATGCGGAAAAATCCATTGCTCCGAAGACGGCGACTTCACGTCTGCGGGGCCGCGACCACCTCACGCCCACGGATTCGCTCGAACCCGGCGGCGTCGGAGAACCGACAGCTCGATTCTGCTTAAGCTTACGTAGGGGTGTTTGGCAAGCTCCGCCAGATGTGGCGCTGAGGTCACAAGGGCCGGGGGAAACGATTCGTTAACGGGATCGGCACGTTAATCTTTGTTGAATACGCCCTAGCTGTTCCATTAGGGCTGGATCGGGTTACAAAGGGGCTGAAGGGTGGCCGCTTCGAGGCCTTCTGAATGAACGGAGCCAATTTGGGATTGTCCCGCACATTTCTGCGTCGGAAGGCCGGAAAGGTCGCGATCCGGGCCGTTCCGGGGCTCATCCTCGCCTCGGTGCTCGCGATAATGAGCGCTTTCAGCCCGCTTTCGGCACTTGCGGACGATCTGGGGGGAACTCATGCCCGTCCTGTTGTCGTCGGAGCTAAGCTCGAGCAAAGCGCTTCCGGGACGCGCCTCATCCTCATCTCGTCCCAACCGCTCACCGCGACGCCCTTCGGGCTCGAAAAGCCGGACCGCTTGGTGCTCGATCTGCCCGAGGTGAATTTTCAGCTTGCCCCGCATACCGGAGAAAGCGGAACGGGCCTCATCAAATCATTCCGCTTCGGCCTTTTCGGTTTCGGGCGCTCGCGCATCGTTATCGATCTTGCCGGGCCGGCGCATGTCGCCTCCGTTGTGAACGCCCCGCTTCTCAAGGACTTGGGAGCAACGGTTACGATCGAGCTCGAAAAGCTCGACCGGGATGCCTTTCACGAACTCGCTGGTGCATCGCGTACGTCAGCAAATTCCAGCGCGGCGGCAACGGCCGCGACCTCGTCGGCGCACCCCACGCCGCCGACCAAGGACCCGCGCCCGCTTGTGGTGATCGATCCCGGTCATGGTGGGTTCGATCCAGGCGCCATGGGCGCGAGTGGCGAAGTCGAGAAGACGATCACGCTTGAATTCGCCACGACGCTCGCGACCGAGCTCGAGCGTCGCGGTCATGTTCGCGTGGCGCTCACGCGCTCGAGCGACACCTTCGTCTCGCTGCCCGACAGGGTGCGTTTCGCCCGTGATCAGAATGCGGCGCTTTTCGTATCGATCCACGCCGACACGCTCACCAATGCGGCCGGCGTGCAGGGCGCGACGGTCTACACCTTGGCCGATCACGCGAGCGACGCGGAAGCTGCCCGTGTCGCGGAGAAAGAGAACCGCGTCGATCAGCAGGCCGGCGTCGATTCGGGAGAAAGCGACGAGGAAGTGGTCTCGATCCTCGATGACCTGATGCGGCGCGAAACAAAAATCCTGTCGGCTGCCTTCGCGCAAAGGCTGGTGCAAGGGCTCGAAACCCATGTGCGCCTCAACAAGAATCCCTTACGCTCGGCGGCCTTCCTCGTCTTGCGCGCGCCCGATGTGCCTTCGGCGCTCGTGGAACTCGGCTATCTGTCGAGCGATGTCGATCGGGCTTCCTTTGCTTCCCCACAATGGCGAGAGGAGGCGGCACGCGCCATCGCTGGGGCAATCGAAGCACGCCTGCCCGATCGGCCGAGTGCCGCCGCTCAGGCAAACTGAGCGCGTCTTGATGAAGGCGGGCTTTGCGGAAGGGCTGGGACGTGGCCGCGTTCGCCTCAGAAAAGCCCCACCCAGGCGGGACACTGTTGCACAAGGGCCACGGATTTTCCGCCGCCCCTCGGCTATGAGGGCGCGGCAGTTTAGAGCGGTGCGCGGGGGCGGCGGCGGCAGGTAGTAGGCATCAGCTGGAATTTGCGGCAAGGATAAGCTTCTCCCGAATGGACGCGGCGGGGTCGTAAATCGCGCGCCCGATGATTGGCTGAACAAATCGACGCATGCGGTCATTGATCAGATTTCTCGGATTCCTCTTCACGGTCGCGACCGTCGTCTTCGTTGTCGGGGCGGGGGCTGCCGCATTTCTGGTCTGGCATTATTCCCAGGGTCTGCCCGACTACACGCAGCTTCGCGATTACGAGCCTCCTGTGATGACACGCGTGCACGCGGGCGATGGCAGCTTGATCGCCGAATACGCGAAAGAGCGTCGCCTCTATTTGCCGGTCCAAGACGTGCCGAAGCTCGTCATCGACGCCTTCCTCTCGGCCGAGGACAAGAACTTCTTCAGCCACAGCGGCGTCGATCCGGAGGGCATCACGCGCGCCATCATCGCGAACTTCACGCGGCACGGGCGACGCCAGCAAGGCGCCTCCACGATCACCCAGCAGGTGGCGAAGAATTTGCTGCTCTCATCGGAGCAGACCTATGACCGCAAGATCAAGGAGATGCTGCTCGCGCTTCGTATCGAGGCGACCTATACGAAGGAAAAGATCCTCGAGCTTTATCTGAACCAGATCTACCTCGGCTTCAGCAATTACGGCATCGCCGCGGCCGCGCTGAACTATTACGGCAAATCCGTTCACGAGCTCACCCTTGCCGAAGCCGCTTACCTCGCGGCCCTGCCGAAGGCGCCGAGCAACTACAATCCCTTCGAGCGCCATGACGCGGCGATCGAGCGACGCAATTGGGTGCTCGACCGCATGGCCGAGAATGGCTTTGCCACAAGGGCCGATGTCGAGAAGGCGAAGGCTGAGGACATTCATCTCAATTTGCGCAACGTCTCGCCAAACAACGTCGCTGCGGGCTTCTTCACCGAGGAAGTGCGTCGGGAGCTTGCCGATCGCTACGGCTCGGCGCAGCTTTACGAGGGCGGGCTTTCGGTGCGCACGACGCTCGACCCGCAGATGCAGCTCATGGCGCGCAAAGCGCTTGTCGATGGGCTCGTGCGATATGACGAATCGCATGGCTGGCACGGGGCCATCCAAAAGATCGACGTCGGACGCGACTGGGGCGAGGCTCTCGGCCAGGTTCCGGCGCTGACCGACGTGAAGCCCTGGCAGCTCGCGGTCGTTCTCGACGCCAACGATCTTTCCGCCAAGATCGGGCTGCAGCCGGGCAGGCTCGCCAGCGGCGCCGTGTCTCCCGAACGGCAGACCGGCAGCATCTCGAGCGACAATGTGAGGTGGTCACGCAAAGGCAAGCTGCGCGAGGTGCTTTCGGACGGCGATGTCGTCTATGTCGAGCCGCTCGAGGGCAAGCCAGGTCAATTCCGTTTGCGGCAAATCCCCGAGATTTCCGGTGGGCTCGTCGTGATGGATCCCTGGACCGGCCGCGTCTTCGCCATGGTCGGCGGGTTCTCCTTCAGCCAAAGCGAGTTCAATCGCGCCACCCAGGCGCAGCGCCAGCCTGGCTCGGCATTCAAGCCCTTCGTCTATGCGACCGCCCTCGACAATGGCTACACACCCTCGACCGTCATCGTCGATGGGCCGATCGAGATCGACCAAGGGCCTGGCCTGCCGCCCTGGCGCCCAGAGAATTTCGAGCCGACCTTCGCGGGTCCGAAGCCGATGCGCTACGGCCTCGAGCATTCGAAGAACTTGATGACGGTGCGGCTCGCCAAGGACATCGGCATGCCGCTCATCGTGGAATACGCCAAGAAGTTCGGCATCTACGATGATCTCAAAGCCTATTTGCCGATGGCGCTCGGCGCGGGCGAGACGACGGTGCTGCGGCTCACGACCGCCTACTCGATGCTCGCCAATGGCGGGCGCCGAATCAGGCCGACCTTGATCGACCGTATTCAGGACCGTTGGGGCCATACGATTTTCAAGCATGACGAGCGCATCTGCTCGGCTTGCGACGCCGATGATTGGCATGATCAGCCCGAGCCCAAGCTGATCGACAAACGCGAGCAGGTCATCGATCCGATGACCGCCTATCAGATCACCTCGATGATGCAGGGCGTTATTCAGCGGGGTACGGGTGTCTCGATCAGGGCGCTCAATCGTACTTACATCGCCGGCAAGACAGGCACCACCAACGAGGCAAAGGATCTTTGGTTTGTGGGCTTCACGGCCAATCTGGCAATGGGCGTGTATATCGGCTTCGATCAGCCGCGTTCGCTGGGCGATGGCGAGAATGCCCAGGCCGCGACTTATGCAGCGCCGATCTTCCGCGACTTCATGGGAATGGCTCTCAAGGACAAGCCGGACACGCCCTTCCGCGTGCCCGAGGGAATCAAGCTGATCCGCGTCAGCGTGGCGACGGGACTTCGCGCCAATGCGAGCGATACGAACACGCTGATGGAAGCCTTCAAGCCCGGCCAGGCACCGCCCGACTTCTTTGCGGGCGGTGGCGTCGGCACGAAATCCGCCGGCGTTTCTCCGGAAGCGGATCGGGCCGTGGGCGCGGGCACCGGCGGGCTTTATTGAGCGCAGATCGCGGGTTTACATCCGCGCCGTGCCCCACTATCTGCGCTTCTTCCATCGACATTTTGCGATGACGTAGAGTTCTCAAGGCCACTGATGCGCGCCGAAGTCGAGAGCCAGCTCGAAGCCGCCAAGCAGTCCATTGGACTGCTGAGGAGGCATCTTTGACTGGGACAAAGCCCAAAAACGCCTCGCCGAGCTGAACGCGCTCGCGGAGACAGGCTCGCTTTGGGATGATCCGACCAAGGCGCAACAGGTGATGCGCGAGCGCACAGATCTCGAAACGCGCATCCAAGCCATCTCCACGCTCGAACGCGACCTGGAAGATGCCGGCGTGCTGATCGAGCTCGGCGAAGGGGAGGGCGATCAGGGCTCGATCCTCGAGGGAGAGACAGCAATCTCAGCCGTGATGCAGCGCGCCGAGCGCCAGCAGGTCGAGGCGCTCCTTTCGGGCGAGGCAGATGGCAACGACAGCTTTCTCGAAGTCCATTCGGGTGCTGGCGGCACGGAGAGTCAGGACTGGGCCAATATGCTCATGCGCATGTACACGCGCTGGGCCGAGCGACACAAATGCAAGGTCGACATCGTCGACATCGCCGATGGCGAGGAGGCTGGCATCAAAGGCGCGACGCTGCAAATCAGGGGCAAGAACGCCTATGGCTGGCTGAAAACCGAATCGGGCGTTCACCGCCTCGTGCGCATCTCGCCTTTCGACTCTAATGCGAGGCGCCATACGAGCTTCGCCTCGGTGTGGGTCTACCCCGTGATCGACGACAAGATCGACATCAAGGTAAACGAATCCGATTGCCGAATCGACACCTATCGGTCTTCCGGCGCGGGTGGCCAACACGTTAACACGACGGATTCAGCCGTACGCATCACCCATATCCCGACCGGGATCGTGGTGGCTTGTCAATCCGAACGCTCGCAGCACAAGAACCGGGCCACAGCCTGGTCGATGCTGCGCGCGCGCCTTTACGAAGCCGAGCTGCAGAAACGCGAGGAAAAGGCCAATGCGGATGCGGCCGCAAAGACCGACATCGGCTGGGGGCATCAGATCCGCTCTTACGTCTTGCAGCCCTATCAGCTCGTAAAGGATCTGCGAACCGGTGTGACCTCGACCTCGCCTTCGGACGTGCTCGACGGTGATCTCGACCCCTTCATGGAAGCAGCGCTTGCGCAACGCGTTTACGGCACCACCGCGGAGGTGGAAGATTTGGAATAGGAGGCGGGAAAAGGGAAGAGGGAAAAGGGAAGCAATGCCCACTACCTGCTTTTCGCACCGACTACTCACTCTTCACTTTTCACTGTTCAAATCCGCCTCGCCGGATTGGTCCAGGCGAGCACGAGCGCGCATGACGTGAACAGTGCGACCGTCAGGAAGGCCGCGCGGAAAGCGTGAGCGATCTCCTGCTCGACAACGGTACGATGGCTGGCAGCGAAGCTCGCCAACACCTCCGGTCCGCGCTCCACCATTTGGCCCAGCAAGGACGCGGCTTCACGGTCCGTGACCGCGAGGGAAATGAAAAGCACGGCCCCGACAAGAGCCGTTCCGATCGAGGCGCCGACCGAGCGCGAGAATTGGACGGAGCCCGCCGCGGCACCGAGCATTTTCGGGCCGGCGGCCGATTGCACCGTGACGTTCACCACCCCCATCACGGTCCCCATGAAGAGCGCGTTCACGCCGAGAAGGCCCGATATTTGCGGCGGGCTGAGAAAGGGTGAGGCGAGCGCGAGCGTGACGATCGCCGCAAGCGAGATGACAAGTCCGAAGGACGGAAAGACGAAGGTGCGGCCCGTCTTGGTCACGAGGCGCCCGGTGACGAGCGAGCCAAAACCAATCCCGGCCGTGAGCGGCAAGAGCAACAAGCCGCTTTCGGAGGCCGAGGCGTTGCGTACCACCCGCAGATAAAGCGGCAGGAAGGTGATGAGCGACACGAGCGCCGCGCCGTGACAGGCCGCGAGCGCGTCGCTGAGCCAGATCGCGGGCTTGCTCAGAAGCGATACCGGAAGGAGAGGCGAGGCCGCCCGCCTCTCCTGTCGGATGAGCAAGATGAGCGCGCCGACGGCACACACGAGAAGGCCGATGAGCTCAGGCGCAAGCGCCGCGTCGAAGCGTTGCGACAATTCGATCGCAAGCAGCGTCGGACCCACGAACAGCACGAAGAGCGCAAGGCCCTTGGCGTCGAAGTGCCATTTCTCGTCCGAGTGCTTTCGAGCGGGCAGGCGCAACATGAGTAGACCGGCCAGGACGCCGATCGGCAGGTTCACGAGAAACACGGATTGCCAGCCGAAATGCTGCGTCAGGTAGCCGCCGGCGACCGGTCCAAAGGTCGAGGACGAGACGACGACCGCGGCGAGATAGCCTTGATAGCGGCCACGTTCGCGCGGTGGGATCGTCTCGCCGATCAGCGCTTGGGACGAGGTCATCAGGCCGCCGCCACCGAGCCCTTGCAGCAAGCGTGCGAGAGAGAGGAGAACAACGCTCGATGCCAAGGCGCAGAAGAGGGAAGCGCAAATAAAAATGGCGAGCCCCACATACATGACGCGCCGCCTTCCGAAGGCATCGCCGAACCGTCCATATACGGGCGCCGCGATGGTCGCCGCGACCAGATAGGAAATCACGACCCAGGAGATCTGCTCGACATTTCCAAACGAGCCCGCGATCGCCGGCAGGGCTGTTGCCACGATCGTTTGGTCCGCCACCGCGAGAAACATCGGCAGCATGATCGAGGGAAAGATCGTGAAGAAGTGCCTTGTCGTCGAAGACGCGAGCGGCGGGGTGGGAGCGGACAAACCTGTTCCTTGCGGATGATGCGCCGAGCCTCAAGGGCTATATCCGGCGACGTCGCGCATATCCAGAAAGATGAGCTTTAGCGAGGGGCTCCGGCGTCCATCAACTCGTTCTGAGCGCGAAAAGCGCGAGTAGGACCACGAGGGCAAGCGCGAAACTCCTCGTGATGATCCATTTGGCTCCCCCGCCTTCTTGCGGGTTTCCATCCTCCCCGACCTGGGTCCAGGGATCAGCCATTCTGGCCTCCTCTCGACGCGTGAGTTTTTCGTCGGGCGATGTGAGCTGCAATCCGGCGACCTGGGGCTCGATCCGCAACCTTCGTATTCGTGCACCCGAATTCGGCTCTGCGCAACGGGCTTGGCTTGCAAGCCCCGCGAATTTGAAACCCCTCCCATGGGCGTTGATGGAAATGCGCGATTCTTCTGTCACTGTGCCTCTTCCCTTGAGGGCGCAGTTCGGATAGGAACAGCACACCCAATGCCTCGGCCGGAGGCTGAACGGGAGGCTGTCCGCCATTCGCGTCTTCTGGCGTGTGGCGGTCGGCAGAAGCATTTGGCTTCGTCTCCCCGTGTCTCCGCCTTCGTGTGGACATCGAGCTTTAAGCCTTTCCAGGAAGGTTGCTCGAAGGGCTTCGCGCCGCGGCATGGATCGGCCGCCGGATCATCCGGCGGCTCACGCAGGAAAGGTTTCTCATGGCGCTTTACGAGCATATTTTCATGTCGCGCCCCGACGTGACCGCTCAACAGGTCGAGGGGCTCATCGAGCAATACAAATCGGTGATCGAAACGGCGGGCGGCAAGGTGGCGAAGCAGGAGTATTGGGGGGTCAAGTCCCTCGCCTACAAGATTCGCAAGAACCGCAAGGCGCATTTCACGCTTCTCAACCTCGACGCGCCTCATGCGGCCGTCGCCGAGATGGAGCGCCAGATGCGGCTCAGCGAGGATGTGATCCGTTTTATCACCATACGCGTTGAGGCGCATGAGGAGGGTCCCTCGATCATGATGCAAAAGCGTGACGATCGGCGCGACCGCGAGGATCGCTTCGGAGATCGCGGCTACGGCGGGGGAGGCGGTTTTCGCGACCGTGGCCCACGCCGCGAGCGCGATTCCGATGGTGCGCAGGCTGCCGGCGCCGGGGGGAGGGTTGAGCCATGACCACGTCAACGTCACGCCGTCCCTTCTTTCGCCGCCGCAAGAGCTGCCCTTTCTCGGGGGCGAACGCTCCGAAGATCGACTACAAGGACGTGAAGCTTTTGTCCCGCTACGTGTCCGAGCGTGGCAAGATCGTCCCTTCACGCATCACGGCTGTCTCGCAGAAGAAGCAGCGTGAGCTTGCGAGCGCGATCAAGCGGGCACGTTTCCTTGGGCTGATGCCTTACGTCATTCGCTGACAGAGACAACGACGACCGGGGAGGCGTTGCGCGCCTCCTCGCGCCATCTCAATCCGGCGGTGAAATTCCTCCGGATCGGCTGAGGCGAGAAGCTCTCGCCTCTAACCCTGCCCCGAGCAGTGGGACAACGAAATGAAGCGCAACGATCTCCTCATGGGCGTCGCGGCCGGGCTCGTTTCGGCCGTACTGTTCGCGACCGTGATCCGCGGCTCGCTGTTGGGCGTGTTGCTGTTCTATTTGACGCCGCTTCCGATCGCCATCGTCTCGCTGGGCTGGAATCACCGCGCTGGTCTTGCGGCGAGCGCGGTCGGCGTGCTCGCTGTCGCCTTCGTGTTCAGGCCGCTCACCGGCATGCTGTTTGCAGCAAGCTTCGCGCTTCCGTCCTGGTGGCTCGCCTATTTGTCGCTTCTGGCGCGAGAAGCCCCGGCGGGTGTGGCGGTTACCAAACCGGGCGAAACCGCACGCCAATGGTATCCGCTTGGTGGGCTGGCCATCTGGTCGGCCTGCCTTGCCGTCCTGCTGACCTTCGCGCTCGCACTCGCCCTTGGCCCCGAATATGACGCCTATCGCGCAGCCATCGAGGAGTTGGTTCAGGCGGCGCTGAAAATAGGATTCGGGGAGGGCGTCGATGAGCTCTCAGGGATTGGCGCGAACGCGCTCTCGGTTGAAACCATCGCGACGCTCATGGCCAATTACTTCGTGCCGGGGATAGCGGCCGCGGCATCCACGATCTTGTCGCTCCTCATTCTCCTCGCCGCGGCCAAGCTTGTTTCATTGTCGGGCCGTTTGTCGCGCCCCCTCCCGCGCGTCACGCGCGAATTCGTGCTGCCCCCGGCGACGCTGATCGGCCTTGCCACGAGTTTGGTGCTCGTTCCTTTCGCGGGATGGCCGCGCTTCCTTGCCATGGCGGTCGCGGGGGCCGTCCTCGGCCTCTTGGCGATGCAGGGTCTTGCGACCGCGCATGTGCTCATCGGGCGCGTCGCCATCCGGCCCCTCGTCCTCAGCGTCGGTTACGCCATGATCCTGATCGCCGAGCCCTGGACCATGCTCACTCTTGCGCTTCTTGGCATCGCCGACATGGCGCTGGCGTTGCGCATCCACTCGATTGCCCGTTCCAATCCCCAAAGCCTTTCTTGAACCAACGGCTGCAACCCTAAAGCTTAGAAGGAGAACAAGATGGAAGTCATTCTGCTCGAACGCGTCGCCAAGCTGGGCCAGATCGGCGATGTGGTTCGCGTCAAGGACGGGTTCGCCCGCAATTTCCTCCTGCCGCGCAAGAAGGCGCTGCGCGCGACGGACTTCAATCGCAAGCGCTTCGAGACGCAACGGGCCGACATCGAGGCACGCAATCACGAGCTCAAGCAGGAGGCGAAAGGGGTCGCCGAGAAGCTCGACGGGCACAGCATCGTGCTCATTCGCCAGGCCGGCGAAAGCGGCCAGCTCTACGGCTCCGTTTCGCCACGCGACATCGCCGAAACGCTTGCCCACTCGCGCTTCAAGGTCTCGCGCGATCAGGTGGTCTTGAACACCCCGATCAAAGCGCTTGGTCTGCACGCGGTGCCCGTCCATCTGCATCCTGAGGTCGATGTGAAGATCACGGTAAATGTGGCGCGCAGCACCGAGGAAGCGGAGCGGCAAGCGCGCGGCGAGGTCATCGCCACCCGCGAGGAAACGAGCCTCGAAGACCTCGGCTTGGAAGTCGGCGCGGCGTTGGCCGAAGCAGGACCGGCCCTCTGACGGGTCGAGGGCGGGAACTCGTCCGAAAGTTCGGCTCAGGGATGCAAATGCAGGCCATGATGGGAGTTTTCACCTCGACCATCATGCTCGAGCCAAGCCTCACCGCGACGCGAGGCTTGCCTCAATTTGACCCTGGCCTGAGGTGTGGAGCGGCCAAAACGGCGCAAAATCGAGCAGCGCGCGCGTGCGCGCTCGATGCCGCCGCTTCCCCCTTTCTCAGAAATGCCAGATCAGATCGGCGGAGCCGATCACGGCGCTCTTCTTGTTGGGCGCGATGGCCTTATCGGCATTGCCGTTGAACGCCGGCCGGTCGAGCGCTCGGTAATACGAAACCTCGGGACGAAGCTCGAGCTGCGGCGAGAACCAATGCTGCAAGCCGATGCCGGCCTCGATGTAGCGTGTCCGCGTGCCGGTCCGCTGACCCTCCTCGTCATGGAAGAATTCACCGCGGAAAGAAATGTTGTCGAGCGGCGTGAACTGATAATTCAGATAGGCAAGGTAGGTTTGCACGGAGGTCGTGCAGCTCAGCACCAGCGGGTTCTTGCACTGAGCCGCATTCGGAGTGTTGAAGAACAGGCCATATTGCCCCGTGGAGAAAGGAGTTCCTCCCGCTGCTATGGCGGCGGCCGCAATGGGATTGTTCAGGTTTGGCACTTTGTTTTGATGAGTGTTGTAGATCTCGACTGCCAAGTGCCATTGATCGTTGAACTTGTGGTAGTAGGTCATCCCGTACCACTGCAAATTGTTGTAACCGTAGTTGCCGTTGTTGATGGCGTCGGCGCAAAAATAGACATTGTCGTTGGCGCTGTCGGTTTCATAGCGCAAGCATCCCGTGAATGACGGCACCGCGCCGTTATCCTTCAGGAACGTCGGCTTGGGATAGAGGACATTCGGATCGGGATTGGCGAGCTTCTTGTTCCAGTTCCACGGCATCGTGTCATTGCCGATGTTCACGCCCAACTGCACGAAGAGGTTTTTCGTCACCGCGAGCGTGCTCTGAATTCCGGTATTCGTGAACTGATCGAAAGTGTAGGTCATCGAGTGTGAATACATGTAGTTGTTCGGCGCAAGCTGAGCCTCGATGTCCGGGATCGAGATGTAACGGCCAAAGCGGATCATGAGACCTTCCAGCACTTGCGGGATGAAGATCTCGCCGTAAACCATCGGCGCATCATATCCGTAGATGTGGTCGCGCTTCAGGAGCTGATAACTCCAGAGACTGTAAGCCGTGGTGTAGCGGTAGTTCTCGCCATAGATGCCCGAGATGCGAAAGCCCCAGTCGATGGAATCTTTCTGGACCGTGTCGGGCGTACGTTCGAAATACAGGACCGCCTGATCGAGCTGGAGCGTGTTGGGCCGATAGCTGTAACCGGCGGGTGCGTTGCCGCCGTGCACGTGATTGGTGCTGATATTCCCGCCGCCTTCGACCCAGCCATAAAGCTGCAGGTGATTGTCCGACATCCACTGGCCGGCGGCCGTATTGGCGATCGCCACCATCAAGGGGCTGTCGACCGAAGAGGGCCTGTTGGCTCCGAGATTGGTTGAACCCCCGTAAGGCCATTCCGTGAACGGCATCGGTGGCGAAGATTCCGGCGCGGGAGGGAATTCGGGCCGACGTGACGCAGGCGCATTCGGATCGCTCGGCAGGCTCGCAAGGCCCCATTCGAGTTTGTAATAATTGACGAAACGCACGAAGAAGCTGTCGCCCAGCGCGTTGAGGTCTGGGGGGCCGGGCTGGGCAGGCGCCGCAGCTTGGGCGGACGGCGCGGAAGCAGCATCCGCGGCATGGGCCGATCCGGCCGCCAGCGATACGAGCAAGCAGCCAAGGACAGGAAATATGCGGCGCATCGAAAGGGCTCCTCGGTGGCAATCGCATAGCGCCGGTCGAGCCGGAGATACTACGCGTCCAAGGCAATTCCCACCGAGTGCCCTAAATTTTCGATATGTCGCGCGAGGCTTTTACATAAACAAAAAATAGCGACGCGGGCCTGTGGTAAAACCGCAACGGGATCGGCGCAGCAAAATCATCACACGGCGGCGCTCACCTCGGATTTTGCGCCGGTTCGAGTTGGGAAGAGCACGCTTCCCGTGTCTGCGTATCGTTGCGCTTCTGGTTGTCTTCTTTCCAGCGCGGCTTTCGGCAACGTGGTTTTCGCCATTCAATCAGAACTCGCTGTGCAACCTTGCCGATATGATCGATGCCGGGCCCCTGTCGGCGTTGTAAGCGGGGTTTTGAACGAATTGGTAGTCGAGCGTCAGCGTGATCCCTTTGGTGATGGGGATGGCATAATATGTTTCAGCGATCATTTCGGGCCGATAGCGAAGCTGGCCGTCGCCGATATTCACCCCAAGCCCACCGGCTGCGAGGAACTGCCGATAATTGCGCGACAGCCCATTCACGATGCCGACGACCCCGATGCTGTCGTCGGGACGTCCCCAGGCGCTGCCTTTCAGCACGCCGCCCGTCGAGAAGCTCTTGTCGATATCCGTGAAGGACATAATCTCGGAGCGGCCATTGCGCCAGCTAGCCCGTGAAAACAGTCCGAGTGTGTCGGTGACGGATTGCTCGACGTTGGCGACGAACCCGTATTCGGTGCGCGTCTTGCGAGTCTCGGCGATGTCGAGATTGAACGCGGCAACATCCACGCTTTCCTTGAAGCTTCCCGAGAACGCCTGGCTGAGCCAACCCGTCAGGCGGAGTTTTCCCGCCTGCCCGAAGAGAGAATAGCGTTCCTCGCCCTCCACGAGATATTGGCCTCGCTTGAAGAAAGCCGTGTCGTAATCGTCGCCGTTCGGAACTTTTGGGACGAGGAAATACCCGGTGCGAAGTGTCCAGTTTTTTTGATTGAGTTCCGCCGCCCCGCCGACCGCGTAGCCGATCTGGTCGGCCGCGTAATCGAAGGCGCCGCCTTCCCACGCCGACCAGTTCATGAACCCGCTGCGCGGATCATGTGCGTAGCTGTTGTTGTCGAAAATGTCGTTCACCGCCATTTTGCCGATACTGAGCGTCAAGCGGGAGATGTCGACCTTCTCGCCGATCTGATTGGCGCCGTCTTCTAGCGTTTCCTCACCGCCGCCGAACCCGAAAGTCTGGCGCACGAAAGCGCGCGCGATATAGGCGCGCGGATAGAGCGTCCCGGTCTTTTGCGCCTCGCCATTGGAGAAGCCGCCGAGCCCGTGAGTGTGGTTGAGGCCGAACCCTTGGAAAATCTCCGGGTTGAAGTAGAGCTCGGTCCCGTCCCAAAGCTTGTAGCCAACAAAGCCGGTGGCGGTCGCCGTCTCGCGACCCTCATAGTTCTTGCTCAAGCTTTGCGGCCCCGAGAAGGGCGCATGCATCGGCAACTTGCCCTGATAGATCTCCGTCGTTTGCGCGTGCAGGCTCCAATTGCTGTCGTTGCCATCGCCTTTGTCGGCGCCCGCTTTGGGATCTTTCGCACTCTGGGAATTGTCATTCTTCGGCCCATTCTCGACTTCGCCCGGCCAACCGAACTGATAATTGAGACCGAGCCGGAGCGAATGAATGGCCTGCGCCGAGGAGAAGCGTTGCGACGTGGCGAAAAGGTCCGTCCCCGAGCGCCCAAAATCCATGAAGAGATATTCGAGCTTGGCGCGCCAATTGCCGGTGAGCTCGACTTCGGCGCCGGCGCCAAGGGTCCAGCCTATATGAGTCTTGAGAGCCGTGTCTGTGGCCGCCCCGTTCGTCAAGACGGAAACGGTGTCTCGATCAACCGCAAGACCTCCGGTGCCGTAGAGCATCCAAGCGCCGAAGACCTCGCCGACGCGGCCGCGCGTCGTGCTCACGAACGACAGCTTGTCGCTGATCACGTCGGGACCGCCCGCATCAGGACCGATGAAGCGGAAGCTTCGTCCATGGTCGAGGAAGGTGATGTCGGACTCGAGTCCCAACAGGAGTCTCGAGGGGAGCACGTAATTCACGCCTCCTTGAAGGCCGGCGGAGTAACCACCCAAAATCCCGTTTTGCCGATCGATCAGCGTCGTCGACCCGCTTTCGGCGCTGCCACCGGTTGCGAGAGGCAGAACGGAAAAATTCGAACGCGTGAAGGAATAGCCGATATGGCCGCCGAGATAGACGCCATCCCAGAGCGTCGGGGATGGAGGCTGGAAGGGCGCGGAGGCGCGCATGTCGGCTGCATCGGCGAAAGGGGCAAGCGCCACGCTCATCCATATTCCGGCCGATCCGGACGCGAAGATTCGCAAAGTTG
>JAFBAS010000163.1 GCA_019247605.1 Hyphomicrobiales bacterium | reverse complement strand
AAGTCGTGATGGTGGTCGCGATCATCACCTTTCCAGGCGTCATCGCGCGCGAGCAGGCGGCGCGCGCTCCCTTACCAAGCCAAACTCAGCAAGAAATGATCGACGATCTCGAGAAACAGTTCGGCCCGGCAGGCTTGCCCAAACCGTAGTGATTGAGCTCTTAAGCACTTGTTGATAATTGGCCCTTGGTGTTGATCTCACTCTCGATTCCAATACAAGACGAACCGAGTTATAGGCATAAAGGCCGCGGGGCCATTGAATTATCTCACTATGGTACCTTAGTCATCAAGGATCCACGAGTCGATTCAAGTAAAACATCTAAGCAAAAAATGAATTCAATGGCATTATCTAGTCTATTGCTGCGCAATCCGATGGTATTGTCATTCTTTTTAGCTGATGCTGTTCTTCTATCACCCTTATATCTTGTCACCATCGCCATGCCCCGCCGCACATGGCTCATTATGTGCACGGTTATTATACAAACTTTTCTACTTTACAAAGGGCTGTCACCGAGAGGGGTACCCTGTGGTATGAGTGGTAACGTGCTATACATACCCGAACCCCAGGAATCATTTCAGGCATTTTCAATTTCGATGATAGTTAGTTCCTTGATTAGATTGATCACTTTGCACCTTCGAGACATTGGCTGCCCCACCTACGTTCGAACAATTCTTCACGTGGCGGGTTTCTGCCTCTTACCATTTTCATTTTTACTTTATCGAGTGGTGTCAGGCATTTTGCCCTTTCCCATGTGCTTTGAGTAAATTGAGGAAACTGCAACGCGCTATCGCCAGCAACCCCGATGCATCATCCTCTTGCGCGGGCCCGCACGAGGTAATTGTCGTAGGCGACTTCGCCGACCTGGAACCACAGATATTCGTCGTTGCGGAAGGCCATGTAGGCGGAGAGGATTTTCGCAAATTGCGGGTCGCTCGCCGAGATTTCCGCGTAGACGGCGTTCGCCGCCGCATTCGCCGCGTCCATGATCTCTCCGCCGAAGGGCTTCAGCTTCGCGCCGTCGACGACGAGCTTCTTGAGCGAATCGGGATTGCGGGCATCGTATTTCGCTTGCGTCGAGGTTCCCGCAAGCGAGGCGGCGGCCGTAAGGATCGCCTGATAGCTCGCGGGCAGCTCTGCCCACTTCGCTTGATTGATCAGGATGTGAAGCGCGTTCGAGCCTTGTTGCCATCCCGGGAAATAATAGGCTGGCGCGACCTTCTGAAGCGCGAGCCGTTCGTCGTCATGGGGGCCAGCCCATTGCGCGGCATCGAGCGCGCCACTCTCGAGGGATGATTTGATTTCCGCGGCCGGGGTCGCGACCGGCACTCCACCCAGCTTTTCGAGCACCCGGCCCGAGAGACCGCCGATACGCATCTTTAGCTCGTTGAAATCGGCCGGCGCCTTCACCTCCCTGCGAAACCAGCCGCCCATCTGAGCGCCGGTATTGCCGCACGCGAGAGCGACAGCCCCGAAAGGCTTCAAGACCTCGTCGACGAGTTCGCGCCCGCCGCCCTCGGTCCACCATGCGGCCTGCTGGCGCGCGTTGAGGCCAAACGGCACGCCGGTGGCGAATGCCAGCGCCGGCTCATGCGTCGCGAAAAGGTTGAGCGCCGTGTGCGCGATCTCGATCTCGCCGGATTGCACGGCCTCGAGCGCCTGGAGCCCAGGCTTGATCTCGCCGGATGCGAAAACCGCGATCTGGAACCGGTTGTCCGTCGCGGCGGCGACAGCGCTCGCGAAGACTTTGGCGCTTTCTTGCACGATGTCGAAGGTGCTCGGAAAGCTCGAGGTGAGCCGCCATTTCAGCTCCGGCGAAGTTTGAGCGAGCGCCGGTGTTGCCAGAACCGAGGCCGCACCGAGCGTCGAAGCCGCGAGAAACTGCCGGCGTTTCATCTTCGATCCATTCCTGTCATTGCGCCGAATTCACCCCGCACGCGCATCTTTTCCTCGCAATGAAAGTCACGACTTCAGGGCGCGATTGCGGCAAGCTGGCGGATCGTAACGCCTTTGCGGCGCTAAGATCACGAAAATGTCATGGCGGGGTTGTGCGACCCGATTCCCGCGAAACGAGCGCTCGTTTGGTTAGATCAGCGCCTCCTTCACGCGCCGGGCAATCTCCCGGTAAGCCGCGGTGATCGGGCTTGCGGGCTCGGACACCACGATCGGCCGTCCGCTGTCGGAAGTTTCACGCAGCGCTAGCTCGAGCGGGATCTCGCCGAGGAAAGGCACGCCGATGCGCCCTGCCTCCCTTCGTGCCCCACCATGCCCGAAAATTTCGTGTCGCGCCCCACAGCTCGGGCAGATGAACATGCTCATATTCTCGACGATGCCGAGAATTGGAGCACCCACCTTGCGAAACATCTCGACCCCGCGACGCGCGTCGATCAACGCGAGGTCCTGAGGCGTGGAGACGATCACCACGCCGGCGAGTGCGATCGACTGCGCAAGCGTGAGCTGTGCGTCCCCGGTTCCCGGCGGCATGTCGACCACAAGCACGTCGAGCGGCTCCCAGGCGACCTCGCGCAGCATTTGCTGCACTGCGCCGGCGACCATCGGACCGCGCCACACCATCGCGGTCTCCTCGGAAACGAGAAACCCCATCGACATGATCTTGAGGCCGTAGGCTTCGAGAGGGCGGATGACCCGCGCCGGGGTGACTTCGGGCTTGCCCTTGAGTCCGAAGAGACGCGGCATCGAGGGCCCGTAAATGTCGGCGTCGAGAATGCCGACGCGAAGCCCCTCCCCGGCAAGCGCGAGCGCGAGATTCGCCGCCGTCGTGGATTTGCCGACCCCGCCCTTGCCGCTTGCGACCGCGATCACGCGGCCAACACCGACAATGGGCGTGCGGCCTTGGGCCGGCCCTCCCCGCATTCTTGCGGGCTGTCCGCTCGGTCGCGAAGAAGGAGTGGCGGCTTGCGCCGGCCGCTCGGCCGTCAGGGTGACGAGGACGGTGCTTACGCCCGGGAGAGCTTTCACCGCGCGCTCGGCCGCAAGGCGCACGTCTTCGAGCGCGGCAGCGCGGGATGGATCGCCCGTAATGGAAAATGCGACACGCGCCCCCGAGATCATGATGTCGGACAGCGCGCCCGAATCCGGAAGTCGGGTGTGTCCGTCCGGGCCGGTCACACTCGCCAAGGCGGAGATGATCTCCTCTTTCGTCAACATCGGGTGACCTCCAAACGCGATCTAGCGATCGGCGCTCTCCTCCACAAGCACACAGGATCGTGCGCGGCGCGAATTCGGGACGAGGTTGCCAATTTCGCTCCATGCTGGCTTTATCGCCAAAACTGCGCGACGGGACGGAAACCATGTACCCGAACAGGGGCCGGGAGCGATGTCGACTGCCGATCCGAACTCCCGCGGCAGCGGACAGCGGCAGCTCGACATCGATGCGAAGGCACACGGCTCGCACTGCGCGCTGCCGGCCTTCGCGCCTCCTCCGCGCCGCGATGCGCCAGCTTACGCTCCTCGCGGCTGCAATCACGATTTCGTCCTTTGCGCCCGGCGCGGTCCAGCTCGCAACTCATGCAAGCGCGGAGGAGGAAAAGCCGATCGTGCTTTTGACCGAGGCCGCCCATCCTCCCTACAACTATCTCAACGAGAAAGGCGAGATGGTCGGTTTCGAGATCGACCTCATGAACGCGATTTGCGCGCGAATTAGGCGCTCCTGCCAATTCAAGCATCGCGAATTCGACCGGCTCGTCCCTGCCCTCCTCGCCGGAAAGGGCGATGCCATCGTTTCGAGCCTCGATATGACCGACGAGCGGCGCGATAGATTCACGCTTTCGGAGCCCTATTTCCGCATGCCGGCGCTCTTCGTCGCCCGCAAGGACGAAGTTCCGAATGCGCTCACCCCGGAAGCCTTGTCGAACGTCTCGATCGGCGCGCTGCGGGACAGTCCCTTCGCAAGCCTCGTCGAAAGCCGCTTTCCGAATTCACCGCTGAGCACTTACGCAACGCAAATCGAGGCCAATCTCGACCTGGCGGCCGATCGCGTCGACCTCGTGATCGGCGATGAAATGAGCTTGCGCGACTGGCTCAAGACGGCACCTGAAGCGAGTTGCTGCACCGCGGCAGGGCGCGTCGACGATCCGGACCGAGTGGCCGGCGAAGGATTTGCCATCGTTTTTCGCAAGGGTGAGGAAACGCTCAAGCAAAAATTCGACTTGGCGCTCAACCAGGCACGTGCCGATGGTACCTATGCGAGTCTCGCAAAACGATATTTTGATTTCGAGCCCCTATAGGCAAAGCCGAAAAATTTGCGCAAGATAGGGGGTGCCCGATCGTCTCTGCGATATGCACGAAAGTTTTTAGGGCGGGGTTCGCGCTTGCCTTCATGATGCATCAAAATTTGCGCAACTTCGATGCCGCAGCGCCTGCTGCCGCGAGGCTCCGAATGAATGCGGATACGGCGCGCCGTCCGGAACGGCGAAGTTGAGACTAGGAGATAAGAATGAAAGCAATAAAGCTATTGGCCCTGTTGGGATTGGCATCAACCCTCATGGCCTCGGCTGCGGGGGCGAAGGAATGGAAAGCGATCCGCTTCGGCATGGACGCAAGCTATGCTCCCTTCGAGAGCGTCGATCCTTCCGGCAAGATCGTGGGATTCGAGGTCGATTACGCCAACGCGCTTTGCGAGCGCATGAAGGTCACCTGCACCTTCCAGAACCAGGATTGGGACGGCATCATTCCGGCGCTTCTCGCCGGCAAATTCGATGTCATCTTCTCGAGCATGAACATCACCGACGAACGCAAGAAGAAGGTGATGTTTTCAGATATGTACTACGCGACGCCCATCGTCTTCGCCGGGCAGTCCGCGAACAAGAGTGACGACGTCTCGCCGGCGGCGCTCAAAGGCAAGACGATCGGCACGCAATCTTCGACCATTCACGCCAACTTCCTCGAGGCCTTTTACAAGGACTCGAACATCAAACTCTATCCAACGCAGGATGAACCCAATCTCGATCTGGCCAGCGGGCGTATCGACTACGTCGTCGGCGACGGGCTCGTCGAAGCGGATTTCTTCGAGAAAAAGGGCAATGGCTGCTGCCGCGTGATCTCGGAGATCAAGCGGGTGCCCGGCATTCACGGCCCTGGTGTGGGCGCCGCCATGCGGCCGGAAGACACCGATCTTCGCGACATGTTCAACAAGGCGATCGCCGAAGTGGACGCGGACGGCACCTACAAGAAGATCGAAGCCAAGTATTTCAAGCAAGACATACGCGGCAAGCAGCTCACGAACTGAGCCGCGCCTGAGGTGGGGCGATCTCGCCTCATGCTTGGTGACCCCGTCCAACCCTGGTCACCCGTCCACGAGGAGGCAAGACTAGGATGAATGGGTTCAGCCTTCTCTTCGGACCCGAGGGCTGGGGTGGACTTTTGCTCGAAGGCGCCATCGTCACGATTCTTCTTGCGGTGACGACGGTGCCCTTCGGCTTCGGGTCCGGCCTCGCGCTCGCCGTCCTCAAGCTTTCGCCGAACCGGGTCGTGCGCGCCTTTTGCGAGGGTTTCACGACCTTCTTTCGAGGGATTCCCGATCTTCTCTCGCTGTTCATCGTCTATTTTGGCCTGCAAGCCCTCATCGATCGCGCAAGCAAGCTCGCAGGTCTTTCATCCGCCATCGAGCTCAACGCCTTCTTTGCCGGCGTCATCGCGCTGAGCGTGGTGGTCGCCGCCTATTCGAGCGAAGTCTGGGTCGCAGCGCTGAACGCGGTGCCGAAAGGCCAAAGCGAAGCCGCACATTCGCTCGGCCTTGATTCGCGCAAGACCTTTTTTCTCGTTTTGCTGCCCCAGCTCATCAGGATCGCCTTGCCCGGGCTCGGCAATATCTGGATGGTGCTTCTCAAGGACACCTCGCTCATTTCAACTCTCGCCGTCATCGACCTTCTCAGGGCCGCTTCGGAGGCGAGCAAGAACACCACGAGACCGATCCTCTTCTATTCGGCCGCGGCCGCCATCTACCTCGTGTTCAGCATTCTTTCGGGTCTGGTGCAGAGCAATCTGGAACGGCGCGCCAATCGGGGCTTCGCGTGATGCTCCAGACCCTCTACGCCGAGGCAGCGGATCTCTTCAATTTCGAGATGATGTCGCGCTATGGCTGGCGCCTCATCGACGGTCTGTGGATCACGGCGCAAGTCGTGACCATCTCGGTCACGCTCGGTTTCCTCCTCGCCTATCCGGTCTGCCTTGCCCGCATGTCGCGCAACAGGGTGCTGTCGGCAGCCGCCGTCTCTTACGTTACCTTTTTTCGCGGCACGCCGCTCCTGTGTCAGCTCTACCTCGTCTACTATGGCGCTGGCGAAATCCGCCCCCTCCTCACCGATTTGGGCGTGTGGTGGCTTTTCCGAGAAGCCTTCGTGTGCTGCATCTTCGCCTTCTCCTTGAACACCGCGGCCTACCAGGCGGAAATCATGCGTGGCGCCTTGGCGTCGGTGAGCAAGGGACAGATCGAGGCCGCGGCCGCGCTAGGGCTCTCCAAATTCCGGATCTCGCGCCACATCGTGTGGCCGCAAGCCTTCATCGTGGCGCTGCGTCCCTTCGGCAACGAGCTCATCGCCATGATCAAATCGAGCGCGCTTGCGGCCATCGTCACCTTGCTCGACCTCATGGGGCAGACGCGCTTCATATTCGCGCGCACCTTCGACTTTTTGATTTATGTCTACGCGGCGATCATCTATCTCGTGATCGTGGAAATCATTCGCCGCGTTTGGGGCTTGATCGAGCGGTCATGTTCGCGGCATCTCATTGCCGCAACACCTGCAACACACTCGCGAGGTCAAGATGAAAGTCGCATTTCTCGGGCTGGGCGTCATGGGCTTTCCCATGGCGGGTCACCTCAAAGCCAAGGGGCATGAGGTCACGGTCTACAACCGCACCCCCGCGAAGTCTGAAGCCTGGGTCAAGAAACATGGTGGCAAGAGCGCGCCGACGCCGCGCGAGGCCGCCAAGGAACGCGAGATCGTGTTCGCCTGTGTCGGCAATGACGATGACGTGCGGGCCGTGACCACTGGCCCCGACGGCGCCTTTCAGGGCATGTCGAAAGGATCGATCTTCGTCGATCACACGACAGCTTCGGCCGAGATCGCCCGCGATCTCCACGCTTCGGCCGGCAAGCTCGGCCTCGGCTTCGTCGATGCGCCGGTCTCCGGTGGGCAGGCCGGCGCCGAGAATGGCGTGCTGACCGTAATGTGCGGGGGTGATCAGGCTCCTTACAGCAAGGTCGAGCCGGTGATCGCGGCTTATGCGCGCTCTTGCCGCCTCATCGGCTCCCCCGGTGCCGGCCAGCTCACCAAGATGGTCAATCAGATTTGCATTGCCGGGCTCGTGCAAGCGCTCGCCGAAGGCATCCACTTCGCCAAGCGCTCGAAGCTCGACGTGGAAGCGGTGCTCGAGGTGATCTCGAAGGGCGCTGCCGGATCATGGCAAATGGAAAACCGCGGCAAGACCATGAACCAGAACAAGTTCGATTTCGGGTTCGCCGTCGACTGGATGCGAAAAGACCTGTCGATCTGCCTTGCCGAGGCGCGGCGCAACGGCGCGCAACTCCCGGTCGCGGCGCTCGTCGACCAATTCTACGCGGAGGTCCAGAAGCTCGGCGGGCGCCGATGGGACACCTCCTCGCTCATCGCACGCCTCGAGGAATGAAACGAGGCCTGTCCCGCCGCCGATCACGCGGCGGGACGACCTGTTTTCCTCGCAACGGGAGCCTCTTGAACAGACAAGGGGCGCATGGGAATGCAGGAGGACGACAATCGGCGACCCCCGATGGGCCGTGGCGGCCGTTATGATTGCGCCATCCCTTTTGAATAATAGCGCAACGATATTATCCAATCTCTCTCTAACGAGACCTTGGCGTGTAATTTGTTGATGATCATGCCCTGATGGGAGTGGAACGCGCCTTCGAAATACGGCTGTCCCGCAGGCGCAAATTCATGCGAAGACGGCAAGAGAGCGTCCGGCAGAGGCAAGCTCGCTTCGCAAGGCGCAAGCTTTTCCACTTGAATGGGCTGGTGCTGCGAGTGGGGATCGAACCCACGACCTCTCCCTTACCAAGGGAGTGCTCTACCACTGAGCTACCGCAGCGCTTTCGCACCAAAGATGTGGGCTATCCCATCGCCGCGAGCGACGCAACAGAGGACACGAAGCCCTTGTCGAGCCGGACGGGCGCCGGTTCTCAGCCGGCCGGAAAGCAGCGCGCCGGTTTTAGTTCAGGAGGGCGCGTTTCAATGCATCGGTGAGGTCGGTGCGCTCCCACGAGAAGCTGCCGTCACGGCCGGGCTTGCGGCCGAAATGACCATAGGCCGAAGTCTTCGCATAGATCGGCTTGTTGAGGCCGAGATGCTCGCGAATGCCGCGCGGGGTCAGCCGCATCACGTCGCGCAAAACCTTCTCGACCTTCGCCTCGTCGACTTTCCCGGTCCCGTGCAGATCGACATAGACCGAGAGCGGTTCTGCGACGCCGATCGCGTAAGCGAGCTGGATGGTGCAACGTTCCGCGAGCTTCGCGGCGACGACGTTCTTCGCGAGATAGCGCGCCGCATACGCGGCCGAGCGATCGACCTTCGTCGGGTCCTTGCCCGAGAAGGCGCCCCCGCCATGGGGAGCCGCGCCACCATAAGTATCGACGATGATCTTTCGCCCGGTGAGGCCACAATCGCCGTCAGGGCCCCCGATCACGAATTTGCCCGTCGGATTGACGTGCCAGACCGTTTCGGAAGTGATCCAATCCTCGGGCAAGGTCGCTCGTACCACGGGCTCGACGATCTTGCGCACATCGCTGGACGACAAGCTTGCGTCCACATGCTGGGTCGAGACCACGACCTGGGTCACACCAACGGGCTTTCCGTCCACATAGCGGACCGTGACTTGGCTTTTCGCGTCCGGCCCCAGCTTGTCGCACTCACCTTCCTTGGCCTTGCGGGCCTTCGTGAGGTTCTCGAGGATTTTGTGGGAGTAGTAGATCGGAGCCGGCATGAGCTCGGGGGTCTCCCGACACGCATAGCCGAACATGATGCCTTGATCGCCGGCACCTTCGTCCTTGTTGCCGGCGGCGTCGACGCCCTGAGCGATGTCGGCGGACTGCGCATGCAGCAGAACCTCGATCCTCGCCTTCTTCCAGTGAAACCCGTCCTGCTCGTAGCCGATCGATTTGATGGCGCGTCGGGCGGTCGATTTCACCTTGCTCTTGAGCTTCTTGTCCTGAAGCGAACCACGCACCTCGCCGGCGATGACGACCCGGTTCGTGGTGGCGAGGGTTTCGCAGGCGACGCGCACGCTCGCCGGATCGACGCCGGCCTTCGCGCCTTCGCGGAAAAAAAGGTCGACCACCTCGTCGGAAATTCGGTCGCAGACCTTGTCGGGATGGCCCTCCGAGACCGACTCGCTGGTGAAAAGGTAGTTCTTCCGCATGACGGGGGCTCTCTCCTCGAAGGCAGGGGAAGGGGAAGGGCTGAATTTGGCCGCGCGCGCCCGAATCCCGCGCGGGCGGGCGTTCTTTAGTCAGGACGAAGGAGTAAGGTCAAGCACGCCGAGCGGAATTGTTCGTTATTCCGAACGAACCGAGCGCATCTCGGACGAAACCTCGCCTTCGTCATCGCCGGCGACTGCCCTCACCAACTCGACGATGCGACGGCGAAGCTTGCGATCCTTGATGCGCGCAAAGGCCTGATTGAGCTCGATGCCCTCATTCGACGACAAGAACTCGGCGACAAAATTGCTCGTCGCCGAGACGGCGCCGGCAGTATCGGAAAAGTTCGGCTCGATTTGCGGCGCGTCACGAAAAAAGAACTCGACCGGCACCTCGAGCGCGCGTGAAGCATGCTGCAAACGGCTCGCGCCAATGCGGTTCATGCCCTTTTCGTATTTCTGAACTTGCTGAAAAGTGACCCCAAGTTGATCGCCGAGCTTCTCCTGGCTCATCCCCATCAACACGCGGCGCATCCGCAAACGGCTGCCGACATGGCGGTCGATGGAGTTCGGTGTCTTTTTGGCCATTCCCCATTGCACCCTGCTTCCCCCAATGCGACGGTGTCCTGTCAAGGTCTAGCCAAGGCTCGCCGGCGATGCAACCTGAAGGCGGCCACAACCGAGGCCAGAATGAGGATCCAGAAGAAAGCATCTCCAAGACGCGCGTAAAGTGGCGGCGCAATCGCGCGGGGCAGCTCGGCATCGAGCACGCCTTCGACGCCGAGCGGCAAGGATGCGATCACGCGCCCAAACGGGTCGATCACGGCTGAAATTCCCGAATTCGCGGCGCGCACCAATGGCAACCCCTGCTCGATGGTCCGCAGCCTTGCTTCTGCCAAGTGCTGGTACGGGCCGCTCGTCAAGCCAAACCAGGCATCGTTCGTGAGATTGACGAGAAGGCCGGCGGCGCGCCCGTCCTGGGGCAGGACCTCTCCGGGGAAGATCGCCTCATAACAGATCAACGGAGCGGCACCGGGAAGGCCCGGAATCTCGAGGCTGCGCCGTTCAAGGCCGGGCGTGAACCCCCCGGGCACGCGCACGAATTGGCGCAGATGGAGCTTGTCGAGCCATTCCTGGAAAGGCAGATACTCGCCGAAGGGCACGAGATGGACTTTGTCGCTCGATGAGAGGACGGCCCCTTCCTTGCCGATCACGTAGATCGAGTTGAAGTAACGTGCGTTCAGTTCCCCAGGCAAGGGCTCCTGGGCGCGAATGGCCCCCGTGATCAGGGTCGCTTTGTCGCCGAGCGCGCTCGAGATGCGGGCAAGCATCTCGGGATCGCGGGTCAAAATGAAAGGAAAGGCCGATTCCGGCCAGAAAAGATGCGTGACGTCGGCAATCCCGTTGCGCTCCGGTGAGGTCGCCTTGTCGCTCAAGGCTAGATAGTGCGAGACGATCTCCTCGCGATTGGCGGGAATGAATTTCTGGTCTGGCGCGAGGTTGGGCTGCATGATGCGAAGACGCGCGCCGGCAACCGTTCCGGGTGGACCTTCCGAGACGCGCCACTCGCCGAAGGCCGCAAGCGCGACGAGGAGAACAACGGCGAGAATGGGTGCTGCCCAGCGGTCGCGAGGCGTTGCCTCCGTTGCGAGCGTCGCAGGCGAAGCGAAGATGAGGACGGCGAGGAAAGTCAGCCCGTAAACGCCGACGAACGAGGCGGCCTGGGCGAGAACGAGGTTCGACCCCAGTGCCATGCCCGGGAGATTCCAGGGAAAGCCCGTGAGCACATGGCCCCTCAACCATTCCGTCGCTGAAAGCGCTGCTGCGAAGGTGAGAATGCGGCCTGGCCCGTCGGTCCAGAAAAGACGCGCGACCAGGAAGGCCAGCGCGCAGAACAGGGCAAGTCCCGCAGGCAAGACGAGCACGCCCAGCGGCAACGCCCAGGCGAATTCATCGCCGTTCACGAGGAAGGCCGCGCCGAGCCACCACAACCCGGCAAGATGATAACCGAAGCCGAACCACCAGCCGGTTCCGGCGGCGGAGCGCAGCGTCGCGAGACGCGGATGCTTGCCATCGACCGTCGCCCCGTCGATGAGCCAGACGCCGATCGGCATCGAAAGGGCGAGCGCAGGCCAGATGTCGAGCGGCGCCATGGCGAGCGCACCGACGGCTCCCGCGGCGATCGCGATGAGACGCCGTCGCCATCCCCAAGACAGGATGATCTGGTCAGCGAAGGACGCCGCCAAGGAGGCTTGTGCGTAGCTCACCTGCGCTTTTGCCCGCTCGCCGCGCCCGCGCTGCGATCTTGCCGGGAACCCTCGGAAGCCGCCGCGCCGACCGCCGCATCCTGCGTCCCCTCCGAAGGCTGATCCTTTTGGCGGCGCGAGCGCCGCTCGTTCGATGAAAGATGAATGCGCACGCGCTTCAACCGTCTCGGATCCGCCTCCATCACCTCGAATTCGACACCGCCCGGCCCGCCGATCAGCTCACCTCGCAACGGCACGCGCCCCGCAAGCGTCACGATCAAGCCGCCGATCGTGTCGACATCTTCGGCCGCATGCCCACGCGACAAATCGGTTCCGAGCATGGCAGAGACCTCGGCGAGCTCGGCGCGCGCACTTGCGACGAGCGTGCGATCATCGATGCGCGAAACCAGCGCCCCTTCCTCGTCATCGTGCTCATCCTCGATCTCGCCGACGACGATTTCGATCAGATCCTCGATCGAGACTAGCCCATCCGTTCCCCCATATTCGTCGATGACGAGCGCCATATGGGTCCGCGTGGCCTGCATGCGCCGCAAGAGCGCAACGGCGCGCATCGAGGCCGGCACATAGAGCACAGGACGCAAGATGCCGAGCGCCTCGAGCGGAGTTGACAGGTCCACCCCGCCGAGATCGGCGAGCGCCTCGTCGCCCTTGCCGTTTCGCCCCTCCGACTCTTGGGCCTTCGCGCCGAGATAATCGAGAAAATCGCGCATGTGGACCATGCCTCTGGGCTCATCGAGCGTCTCACCGTAAACGGGAAGACGCGAATGGGCAGCGCTTCGAAACACGTTCAAGAGTTCCGCCAGGCTGATGGTGATTGGAACAGCGATGATGTCGGCGCGCGGCAACATGACATCGGCCACGCGTGCTTGCCGAAGCGCGAGCACATTGCGGAGCATGGCGCGCTCTTGGGAATGAGCTTCCGGCGAAGCCTCCCCGATCCCTCCCGGCGATCCGGCCCCCCTCTTGCCTCGCGCGCCGATTTGCAGGACGCGCTTCACACGTCCCGCGAGCCGGCGCACGGGGCTGCCCTCGCTCGCCGACGCGGCCGGGGCGCTCTGGCGTGTTTCGCTTTTCATCTCCAGTCGTCGCTGCGCGGGGGCATTGTCGCTCAGGCAACCTCTATGGCGTGAGGATCGGCGATACCTGCGCTCGCGAGGATCCTGGTTTCGATCTCCTCCATCCGCTCGGCCTCCGCTTCATCAGCATGGTCATAACCGAGGAGATGAAGAATACCATGCACGACAAGATGAGCCAGGTGATCGCGCAAAGGCTTCCCTTCGCTCCTTGCCTCGCGCTCGATGGTTTCGAAGGCCAGCGCCAAATCGCCCAGGAATCGCGGAGAATGCAGGAGCGGCCCCGGCGCTGCAGGAAAGGAAAGCACATTGGTGGGCGCTTTCCTTGCACGCCATTTTTCATTCAAAACGGCGATCGCCTCGGCATCGATGAGGGCGATGCAAATAATATCTGCCGTGCGGATCGTGGGTCCAATCTCGGGATCGTCTCCGATCGCCTCCGCGGCGCGCCTCACGCTTCTCGACACGCTTGGAATTCGTGCCCATTGCGGGCTCTCGATCCGGACCTCGATCTTTGGCTTCGACATCGTGCGTCAGCGCCTCTGGGCGCCCTGGTCGCCCCGAGGCGATTTGCCGGCCTCCTCGTAAGCTTGAACGATGCGCCGCACGAGATCGTGCCGCACGACATCGCCATGGTGAAAAGCGATGTGTCCGATGCCCCCGACATGTTTGAGGAGATCGATGGCCTCGATCAATCCGGATTTCTGGCCCCCCGGAAGGTCGATCTGCGTCGGGTCCCCGGTCACGACCATTCGAGAGCCTTCCCCGAGGCGGGTGAGGAACATCTTCATCTGAACCGAAGTCGCATTTTGCGCCTCGTCGAGCAGGATGACCGCGTTCGTGAGGGTGCGCCCGCGCATGAAGGCGAGCGGCGCGATCTCGATCATCCCGGTCTGCAAGCCACGCTCGACGTGACGGCTGTCCATGAAATCGAAGAGCGCGTCGTAGACTGGACGCAAGTACGGATCGACCTTTTCGCGCATGTCGCCCGGAAGGAAACCGAGATTTTCGCCGGCCTCGACCGCAGGCCGCGAGAGGATCATGCGGCTCACCGCGCCTTGCTCGAGGAGGGAAACGGCGTGGCCGACGGCGAGCCAAGTTTTTCCCGTGCCGGCCGGCCCTTCGGCAAAAGTCAACTCGCAGCGCTTGAGAAGCTGGAGATAGGCGTGCTGATTGGCCGAGCGTGCCTTCACGGGTCCGCGTCTGCGTGTGGAGATTTGATCGAAAGCGCTCAAGGGGGCATCGCTCGCGGCGGGGAAGAGCGAACCTTGCGCGATCGCTTCCGCGATCACTCCATCGATATCACCTGGCGACAAGCCTTGCCCATCCTTGATCCGGCTATTGAGCACGCTCAGCACTCGCCGGGCCTGCTCGGCGGCTTCCGGCTTGCCCCTGATCTGCACCTGGTTGCCATTGGCGGTGGCACGCACCGCGAGGCGCCGCTCGATATGGGCGAGGTTCTCGTCGAATTGGCCGAAGACGAGGCTCGCGATCCGATTATCGTCGAAGGCGACCTTGACCTCGGCGTCCTCCCCGTTGCGGGCCTCCGCCGTGACGCGGCGTCGGGCCTTTGGGGGGAGCGTGTTCTCCTGAATGCTCATGCGGCAGCCTTCCCCTCGACCAGGCGGCCTTCCAGGCTGTTCGACCCCGCCGAGGTGATCTCGACGCGTCGCACCTCGCCGATCGCCGCCTGCCGGCGCTCTAAGTGCACGGCCTGCATATAAGGTGATTTGCCGGCGATCTGCCCCTGGTGGCGGCCGGGCTTTTCGAACAACACGTCGACAGTTCGCCCGACCGTCGAGACGTTGAAGGCCTGGCGCTGCTCCTCGAGCAAGTCTTGCAAGGCGAAGAGCCGCTGCGCCTTCACCTCTTCCGCAATCTGGTCTTTCGACTGCGCGCTCGGCGTGCCCGGGCGCGCGCTATATTTGAACGAGAAGGAGCTCGCGAACCCGACTTCGCGCACGAGGTCGAGCGTGGCCTCGAAATCCTCCCGCTCCTCGCCTGGGAAGCCGACGATGAAGTCCGAGGAGAGAGCGATGTCCGGGCGCGCCTTGCGCACCCTTTCGATCAGGCGAAGATAAGTCCTGCCATCATGCCGGCGGTTCATGGCGGCGAGCACACGATCCGAGCCCGACTGCACGGGCAGGTGCAGATAAGGCATCAGCGTCGGGATATCGCGATGCGCTTCGATCAAATCGTCTTCCATGTCGAGTGGGTGGCTCGTCGTGTAGCGCAGCCGCTTCACGCCTTTAAGGTTCGCGGCGGCAGAGAGAAGCCGCGCGAGCGACCAGGCGCGCCCATCCGGTCCCTCGCCATGATAGGCGTTCACGTTCTGGCCGATCAGCGTGACCTCTCTCACTCCGGCCGCTGCCAGGGTCTCGATTTCCGCAAGGATGGCGTGGGGCGGGCGTGATATTTCCGCGCCGCGCGTGTACGGGACGACACAAAAGGTGCAGAACTTGTCACAGCCTTCCTGAACGGTCACGAAAGCGCAAACGCCCCGGGCGCGAATATCCGCACGAGCGGGCAAGGGCAGCGCTGAGAACTTCTCCGCGGCGGAAAGGTCGAGCTCGATGGCCTGCGAGCTTCCATCCCCCTCGAGGAGCGCCGGCAAATGGTGATAGGCGTGCGGCCCCACCACGATGTCGACGGCGGACTGCCGTGCGATGATCTCCGCCCCCTCGGCTTGCGCGACGCACCCTGCAACGACGATTTGTGTCTTGCGCCCTTCCGCGGTGCGTTTCGACTTCGTCTCGCGCAGCCGGCCGAGTTCGGAGAAGATTTTTTCCGTCGCCTTTTCGCGAATGTGACAGGTGTTCAAGATGACCACATCCGCCGCTGCCGAATCGCTCGTCTCGACATGGCCACGAGACCGCAGGAGATCGCCCATGCGTGCGGAGTCATAGACGTTCATTTGACAGCCATATGACTTCACCAGAAAGCGCTTCGGCAATCACGACCTCCAAGACGATCACGGTTTGCGGCTAGCCATGGCCGCGCGAACGGCCAAAAAACCGCGCATGCCTCATTTAATCCCTTTCCGCTGGAAGTGAAACGGGCTGGCCACAGGCACCCCAACTCACCCGTCGCGGCCGCGTTTCTTCGGTCCGAGCAGCAAAATTGCTCAGGACCGGATTTTTACTGCGCTCAAGAGCCCGTTTCATGAACGGCGGACGGGTGCGGGCGCCCATTCGTGGTTTGCGCCGCCATCTCCCTCACGGCGTGGCCCAGCCGATTGGCGAGCACCTTGCGATCGCCGTGGGCGACCTCAAAAGCGTTCCCGAAGCACAGCGTCACGTCGATGGGTCCGATCGCCAGAAGCCGAAGAAGATGGGAGCCAAGCGACATGTCCCCGTACCAAGCGACTGATGGGCGATCCGCTCGGCCGAGAGGCAATCCGTCAAGCCCGGAATAGACGATCGACAAAGGTTGCACCAGGATCGGGGTGCCGCCAGCACCACTCGCGCTCATGGCTTCACGAACAGAGGCCAAAAGCGCAGGCCGGAAGGGCAGAACTCGATTCCCGTCACCCGTCGTGCCTTCGCCGAAGAGAACGATGGTGTCGCCGGCAACAAGACGATGACCGATCGAGCGCGCGATATCAGCCGTCATCGTGCGTCGCGTTCGATCCACGAAAATCGAGCGTTGCAGGCGCGCCAGCGTTCCAATGATCGGCCAGCCGGCGACTTCCGACTTCGCGACGAACGACAAAGGCACCAGCCCCCCGAGCACGATGATATCGATCCATGAAACATGATTCGAGACCACGAGCACGGGCGCGGCCCGTGCGATCTCTCCTTTGACGATGACGCGAAGGCCAAGCACCTTGCCGACCCACCAGAGAAAGGCCCTCGGCAACGTGCCCGCGGCGTTGCGCCAGAAGCGCAAGATCAACGCCTGCGCCCCCATGCCCACGATCATGAAGGGAAGGATGGCGACAAGGCACAGAAACGAGCGGGCCGCAAAACGCAACCGACTCACGCCGCCACTCGCGCGCTCGCTCGGCCATGCGAGCGGCTTGCGCGGCACCTCCTGGGAAAGCTGCGTCTGCTTGAGCAACAGCTCCCGCAGATCGGGCGCGAGCCGCTCGCGCCGACGAACGGCTAGCGAACGTCCTTCCTCATTCATTCATGGCGCTCCTGCACCCCTTTCCACCTCACGCTATCTCATCCGGCGCGTATACTTGCATTGGAGACACGGGCAAAGCGAGTTCGCAGACTCCCACATGACCGCAAGAAGTGAATAGGTGAGGTGGGCACACACGCGCGAGATCAGGGCAGGCGCACTCGCCGGCGACCACCGCAAAAAAAGGTGGGGCTCGATGCGCTATGAGATGTCCCATGAAGCCGCCCTGCTCGCCTCGGCTGGCCAAATCTTCGTTCGATGTTTGTACGCTCGCTCCGCCCGTGACCGACCAAATGGACGAAGCAGCTCTAACATCCCGAGTGACAATTGACTAATTAGCGCGCGACGTCCCTCACCTCCTCTTCCCCGGGTGCCTCCCCTCGCCAATGTCGAAATAAAGCCCCGCCATCAATTCGAGCGCCTCGCGCACCAGCGCCTTCGGGACGTGCTCGTTGGGCGCATGCTGCGAGCATCCGCCATAGGAGTGCGGGATCCAGATCGTCGGGAGCCCGAGCGTCTCGGAGAAGATGTCGTTCGGCAAGGAGCCGCCCGCATTCGGAATGATGGTCGGCGCCTCTCCGCCCGTGCGTTCGAGCGAGGCGGCGACGAACTTCACCCAAGGATGATCGGGATCGAGCCGCGAAGCCTTGAAGAAGGACTCGCGAGACGGCTCGACCTTCACCTTGCCAAAGCCGTGCCGCTTGAGGTGCCGGCGAAGTGCCGGGATGATGTCATCAGGGTCGATGCCCACGACAAAACGCAATTGGCAGCGCGCCCAGGCACGCGGAGGGATGGCGTTCACCGGGGCTTCGGGCGTTCCGCAGGTGAAAGCGAGCACCGAAAAGGAGCACCAGCCGAAAACGCGCTCGGCGGGCGTGAGGCCCGCTTCGCCCCAGTCGCGGTCGATCTCCGGTGTGCCGGGATCGCCGCCGGGCTCGACGCCTTCGAGCACGCGGCGCACATTCGCCGGAAGCTCGGCCGGCACCCATTCGCAGATGCGTATCTGTCCGGTCGGGCCGGTGATCGAGGCGATCGCATGGGCAAGCTCGATGCCCGGATCGGACAAGAGCCCTCCCCAATTGCCGGAATGATGCCCGCCTTCACGCGCCTCGATCGAGAGGTCGAAATTGAGCGCGCCGCGCGTGCCGAGCGAAAGGTCCGGCCGCTCGCGATGAAGCCGCGGCCCGTCCGAACCGATGAGCACGTCGGCCTTGAGAAGGTCGCCATGCTCGCGCGCGAGCTTGGCGAGGCCGGGCGAGCCGGTCTCCTCACCCATCTCGATGAGGTAGCGGGCGTTGAAGCCGAGCTTGCCGCGCGCCTTGAGCACGGCCTCGAGCGCGGCGAGATTGATCGAATGCTGGCCCTTATTGTCGACGATGCCCCTTCCGTACCATCTGTCGCCGCGCTCGGTGAGCGCGAACGGGTTGAGATTGTCGATCCAGCGCCCCTCCATGCCGAGCACCGTGTCGCCATGGCCGTAGCCGACGACGGTGACTCGTGCGGGGTCCTCGATGCGCTCGGCGATCAGGAAGGGCCCTCGAGCACCATCGATCTTTAGGATCTTGCACGCGAAGCCGAGCCGCTCGAGCTCGGGTGCCATCAGCTTTCGCACATAATCGTCGAGTTCTTGCGCGCGGGCAGGATTCTGGCTTTCGGTCGGAAGCGCGATGCGGCTCGCGAGCACCTTCTTGAACGCGCCCGAATCGAAGGCTTCGCGGGCGTTGGCGATAGCGGCGTCGCGAGTCATGAACAGTTCTCCGAAAGCTTCGTGGGGCACGCAAGACGGGAATTATAGCCCCGCCGACATCCGATATGCCATCGCGACAGTTCCGAGCGCAGCCCTCTCACCTCTCCAGCAGGGACCCGAGGGAGAGGTGAAGGGGCGCCGGCCCTCGTTATCCAGGCTCGGCAAAACGCAAGTGAAGCACGCTCCTCACCTCGCCCCGCCTGCGTCGCGCGAAGAGCCCGGGAGAGGGGGACGCGCGCTGATCGGTAGCCACTCGCTTCTCCTGCCCGAAGAGGCGGTCGCCATCCCTCCTCCGCTCGCCTCTCGCCCTTTCCGCGCCATAATCGCCGCCTATGAGAATGAACGTTCATTCTCATAGGCGAGCCATGGCGCTTCTTGACGTTCGAGCCGGCGATCTCGGCGGCGATGCCGATCGGCGCCATCGCATAATCGAGGCGGCCGAGCGGGCTTTCGTGCGCCATGGCTTTCACGCGACGACGATGCAGCATGTCGCGGCCGAGGCCGCCATGAGCCCCGGCAATCTCTACCGCTATTTCCGTTCGAAAGAGGCGATCGTCCAGGCACTTTGCGCGCGCGACCAGGCCGAGCGCGGCCGCGCCTTCGCGGCGTTTGCGCAAGCCGAAAGCGTGATCGGTGCGATGGCCGAGGGGCTGCGGATGAACCTTCTCGGCAAGCCGCGCGAGAAGATGCAGATGATCCTCGAGATTTGGGCGGAAGCCGGCCGCAATCCGGACATTGCGGCTCTTTGCGGGGCGATCGACGCGGATGTGCATGCCGGGCTCATCGGCCTCGTCGAGGCAGCGAAACGAAAAGGCGAGGCGGTCGGCGATCTCGACGCCGATTTCAGCGCACGCGTGATGATCACGGTTGTGGTGGGGCTTTTCAAGCGTCGCGCCCATGAAGCCGATTTCGACGGCGAGCGAGAGCTTGCCCTTGCGCTCGGGATTTTCGTGGCCCTCTTCCGGGGCGCGGTCATGCCTGCAGGAGTGCTGTGATGCGGGCGCGAAGCAGGTGGATGATCGGCGCCCTGGTCGTCGTTTTTGCGGCGCTTGGAGGTGCAGGCTGGTTCATGCCTTGCTCGATGCCCGGTGCGTGGCTGCAGCGCGTCGGAATGCCGCTCGATCGCGCGGCTTGCCCGTCCGGCCCCGCCGACGCTGCGAGGAATGAAGGCACGCCACTCGCCGCGCCGCCCGCGGTGACCGTGGTGAAATCGGCCTCGCACGACTTCGTCGACCGGTTCTTCGTCTCGGGCACGCTCGTGGCGCGCGACGAGGCGATGGTCGGCGCGCAAATCGACGGCTTGCGCATCATCGAGCTTCGTGCCGATGACGGCGACCACGTGACCCAAGGCGAGGTGCTGGCGCGCCTCGACCGCACGCAGCTCGACGCGCTCGTTGCGCAGAACGACGCGGCGCTCGCACGTGCCGATGCGGCGATCGCGCAGGCGACGAGCCAGATCGGGCAGTACGAGGCTGGCTTGACGCAGGCACAAGCCGAGCTCGATCGGGCGCGCAAGCTCGACGTGCAGATCGTGACGCAGGCGACGCTCGATCAGAAGATTGCGGCCTTCCGCACCGCCCAATCGCTTCTCGCCGCAGGCAAGAGCGCGCTCGCGGTCGCGCAAGCCGACAAGGCGAGCCGCGAGGCCGAACGGCGCGAGCTCATGGTGCGCATCGATCGCACCGAGGTGAGAGCGCCGGTCGCGGGCGTCGTCAGCCGCCGCACGGCTCGCCTCGGCGCTGTCGCGCTCTCGGCATCGGACGCACTCTTTCGCATCGTCACGGATGGTGCCGTGGAGCTCGAGGCCGAGGTACCCGAGCAATGGCTGGCGCGGCTCAGGCTCGGCATGCAAGCGAAGATCGCGTTGCCGGGTGTCGAGGGCGAGGCCCAGGGCAAGGTGCGGCTGATCTCGGAAGAGGTCGATAAGGCGACCCGTCTCGGAAAGGTGAGGATCGCTCTGCCGCTCGAAGCGCAAGCGCGCATCGGCTCTTTCGCCTCCGGCGTGGTGATCGTCGCGCGCCGTTCCGGTGTCGGGGTGCCGACAAGCGCGGTGACGCGCGCGGAGGACGGCGACTTCGTCCAGGTGGTGAACGACGATCGCATCGAGCTTCGCAAGATCACCTCCGGCATCGCGAATGCTCGCTTGACCGAAGTCCGCGACGGCCTCGTCGAAGGCGAGACGGTCGTTGCCAAGGCCGCGGCCTTCCTGCGCGCCGGGGACCGCGTGCGCGCGATCATGGCGGCGGCGCCGGCCGACAAGAAGGTCGAGGAGGCTGAGCGGTGAGGCTCAACATCTCCGCCTGGTCGATCCGCAGGCCGATGCCGGCGAGCGTCACCTTTGTCGTGCTCGCCATTCTGGGGATATTCAGCTTCCGCGCGCTCCCGATCACGAAATTCCCGAACATCGACATTCCGATCGTGCAGGTCACCGTGACGCAATCGGGCGCCGCGCCCGGCGAGCTCGAATCGCAAGTCACCAAGAAGGTCGAGGACGCGGTCGCTTCCGTGAACGGCCTCTGGCACATCATCTCGACCGTGACCGACGGCTCTTCCGTGACGACAATCCAGTTCTACGTCGGCACGAATGTCGATCGCACGCTGAACGATGTGAAGGACCAGATCGCCAAGATCAGGACCGACCTGCCGCGCACCATCGACGAGCCGATCGTCTCGCGCCTCGACATCGAGGGGCTGCCGATCGTGACCTATGCGGCGTCCGCACCCAGCATGTCGGTCGAGGACCTCTCCTGGTTCGTCGACGATACCGTGGCGAGAACCCTGCAGGGAATTGATGGCGTCGGCAGCGTCACGCGCTCGGGCGGCGTCGATCGCGAAATCCGCGTTTCGCTGGATCCGAAGCGGCTTCTCGCGCTCGGCGTGACGGCCGCGAACGTCAATGCGCAGCTGCGCGCGACGAATGTCGATCTTGCAGGGGGGCGGGGCGAGATCGCGGGGCAGGAGCAGGCGATCCGCACGCTCGCGGGCGCGCGCACGGTCGAAGACCTCGCGGCTCTCCCGATCTGGCTTCCGGGCGGGCGCAAGGTCCGGCTCGATGATCTCGGCACCGTGACCGACGGCGCGGCCGAGGCGCGCACCTTCACGCGGCTCGACGGGCGGCCGATCGTGACGTTCGCCGTCTCCCGGGCGAAGGGCGCGAGCGACACGACCGTGGACGACCTCGTCGCGAGGAAGATCGCGCAGATGCACGAGCAGCATCCCGATATCGAGATCACCAAGGTCGACACGCAGGTCGACAACACACTCGGCAACTACCACTCGGCGATGGAGACGCTGATCGAAGGGGCGGTGCTCGCCGTCATCGTGGTCTTCCTCTTCTTGCGGGACCTTCGCGCCACGATCGTTTCCGCGATCGCGCTGCCGCTCTCGGCGATCCCGACCTTCTGGGCGATGCAGATGCTCGGCTTCTCGCTCAATCTCGTGAGCCTGCTTGCGATCACACTCGTCACCGGCATCCTGGTCGATGATGCGATCGTCGAGATCGAGAACATCGTGCGCCACATGCGCATGGGGAAATCGGCGTATCGCGCCGCGCTCGAGGCGGCCGACGAGATCGGACTTGCGGTCATCGCCATCTCGATGACCATTGTCGCCGTGTTCTTGCCGGTGAGCTTCATGGGCGGCATCGCCGGGCAATATTTCCGCCAATTCGGGCTCACCGTCGCGATCGCGGTGTTCTTCTCGCTGATGGTGGCGCGCTTGATCACGCCGCTCGTCGCCGCCTATTTCCTGCGCTCCCATGAAGAAGCGCCGCGCGCGGATGGCGCGGTCATGCGTTTCTACACGCGCCTCGTGCGGGGCTCGGTGCGCCACCGATGGATCACCTTCTCGGCGGGGCTTCTCATCTTCGTCGCCTCGATCATGTCGACGAAACTCCTGCCGTCCGGCTTCATCCCCGCGGCCGATGTCTCGCGGGCGCTGCTTGCGATCGAGCTGCCGCCCGGATCGCGACTCGACGATACGGACGAGGTGACACGCGCGATCGCGGACCGGCTGAAGGGAATGCCGGAGGTGAAATCCGTGCTTGTCTATGGCGGCGTCGTGCTCGGCGGCGCCTCGGAGGTGCGCCGCGCGACCCTCGTCGTCCATTTCGTTCACAAGAGCGAGCGGCGCCTCTCTCAGCAGGATCTGCAAATCCGCATCGCCCGTGATCTGCGCGACATCCCGGACATTCGCTTCTGGTTCCTCAAGGACAACGGCCAGCGCGATATTTCCCTCATCGTCGCGGGTGCAAACCTCAAGACCATCAACGACACCGCGAACCAGCTCGCGAGCGAGATGCGCACCATACCCTTCATCGAAAATCCGATCTCGACGGCCGAACTCGATCGGCCGGAGCTCCGCATCACGCCGAAGCCTCAGCTCGCCGCCGATCTGGGCGTCTCGACCGAGGCGCTCTCGGAGACGATCCGCGTCGCGACGCTCGGCGACATCGACGCCAATCTCGCCAAGTTCGACGCGGGCGATCGCCTCGTTCCGATCCGCGTCGAGCTCGACGAGCATGCGCGTGCCGATCTCGGCCTGTTGCAGGCGCTGCGCGTCTCGACAGGGGCCGGCGGAGCCGTACCGCTCTCCTCCGTCGCCGATTTCGACATGAGCCGGGGACCGACCGCGATCAATCGCTACGATCGTTCGCGCCGGGTCACCATCGAAGGCGATCTTGCGGGCCAGACGGCGCTCGGGCAGGCCCTCGATGCGATTCATGCGCTTCCCACGGCCAAGGCATTGCCGGCCGGCGTCGAGCTTCGGCAATCGGGCGATGTCGAGGTGATGGGACAGATCTTCGATTCATTCGCCGCCGCCATGGGCGCCGGACTGATGATGGTTTACGGCGTGCTCATCCTTCTCTTTGCGAGCTTCGTGCAGCCGATCACCATCTTGTTCTCGCTCCCGCTTTCCATCGGCGGCGCGATTATCGCGCTTCTCATCACCGGAAAATCGATCAGCATGCCTGTGGTGATCGGCATTCTCATGCTCATGGGGATCGTCACGAAGAATGCGATCATGCTGGTCGATTTCGCCGTGGAGGAGATGGGCCGCGGCACCGCGCGACTCGATGCGCTCGTCGAGGCCGGGCGCAAGCGCGCGCGCCCGATCGTGATGACGACGATCGCCATGGTCGCGGGAATGTTCCCATCCGCGCTTGCCTTTGGCGACGGCGGCGAGTTCCGCTCCCCGATGGCGGTCGCGGTGATCGGCGGCCTCATCGTCTCGACCGTGCTCTCGCTCCTCTTCGTGCCGGCCGTGTTCACGCTTCTCGACGATGTCGGACGCTTCTCCTGGCGGATGCTGTCGCGCTTCGTCGGAGAGACCGATGAGCCCGAGGAAGGGGGCCGCGCCACGCCGTTCCCGGCGCCGTTGTTCCACCCGGTCCATGACGGGCGAAGGATCGCGGCGGAGTAGGGGCGCGCGATCGGTGCGGCCCGTTTTCGGATGAATGCCGCTCTGCTAATGAGAGGCGCCCCGCCGCGCTGAACGCCAAACCTTCAAGAAAAAGCGTGGTCACTGGACCAAAGCCCGGTAAGGACGGGGGAACGATTTCGTTCCCATCGAAACCCAAGCACGTTGCTCGAACCGGGAGTGCCTTCAATGTCTCGCGACACCGCCATCGCCAACGCCCGCGAAGCCTTCGATTCGGGTGCGTTCAAGAAGGTGCTGGCGAGCCGCATCGCGCTTCCGACCGAGAGCCAGAACCCGGCGCGCGCCCAGGAGCTCGATGAATACGTCCGCAAGCTCATGGCGCCGGAGCTCGAGCGCCTCGGCTTCACCTGCAAGATCATCAAAGTTGAAGGGGCGAAGGGGCCATTCCTCATCGCCGAGCGCATCGAGGACCCCGCAAAGGTCACCGTCTTCGGCTACGGCCATGGCGATACGGTGCTCGGCATGGAGGGGCGCTGGATCGACAATCTCAACCCGTTCGAGCTCACCGAACGCGACGGCAACTGGTACGGCCGGGGCGTCGTCGACAACAAGGGGCAGCACTCGATCAATCTTGCGGCGCTCGAGGCCGTTCTCAAGGCACGCGGCAAGCTCGGCTTCAACGCCCGCTACCTCATCGAAATGGGTGAGGAGACCGGCTCCCCCGGCCTCGCGATGCTCGCGCGCGAACATGGCGATCTCCTTGCCGCCGACGTGCTCATCGGCTCGGACGGCCCGCGGCTTCATCGCGAGCGGCCGGATCTTTCGCTCGGCACGCGCGGCGCGCTCAATTTCGACCTCTCCATCGAGGCGCGCGAGGGTGGCCATCACTCCGGCAATTGGGGAGGGCTCCTGTCCGATCCGGGCATCGAACTCGCCCATGCGATCGCCTCGATGACCGGTCCCACGGGCCAAATACGTATTTCCGAATGGGTGCCGGCCGAGCTTCCGGCGAATGTCCGGCGCGTCCTTGCCGGTGTCGAACCCGGTGGTGACCCCGGCACGCCGGCGATCGATCGCGATTGGGGTGAAGCGGGGCTCACACCGGCCGAGCGCGTTTTCGGCTGGTGCTCCTTTTCGGTCCTCGCCTTTACCTGCGGCACGCCGGAAGCGCCGGTGAACGCCATCCCGCC
>JAFBAS010000061.1 GCA_019247605.1 Hyphomicrobiales bacterium | reverse complement strand
AGAGGAATTGCCGCCACAGGGAGCCGGAATCACCACCACGGAAGCGCTCAAAATCGCCTTTCCGCCCGATGGCAGTGCGGTCGACCTGGGGCTCGGCGCAGGGGTGACGAGTGCCACGCCGCTTTCGCTCAAGGCGCTCGGGGGCGCGCCCCCTCTCACCTGGCTCGTGAACGGCGCGCCCGTGTTGCGCGATGAGTTTCGCCGTAATGCCACGTGGATGGCCGACGGGGCGGGCTTCATCCGGCTGACGGTGATGGATTCGAACGGTTCGACCGATAGTGTGTCGGTTCGGCTGGAATAGGGCCCCCCGCGAAGCTTTTTCCCGCTCTTCCCGAGATATTCACTTTTTCGATAGCTGCGCTGCGGCATCGCATAATTTGCCCGCTCGGGGAGTCTTGTGCCGTGAAGCCTATCAGCGAGCGCGGCCGCGGCCGGCGCGAGGGAGGCAGCAAAGCGACGCGCGCAGATGTCGCTGGCTGAACTCGCCGTCACTCGCCTCGCACCCGTCGAGGTAGCGGCTCGCGTGGACTTTGGGAGTGGAAACGAACTTGGAGCTCGAATCGAGTCGAAATCCGACCTCGAGTCGGAATGTGAAAGGGTCTGCCATGACCAAAACCCTTGAAGGCGTGCCCGTGTCGCATACGCGGCTGGCGATCATGATATTCGCTGGCGTTTGTCTTTTCACTTGGTGGATGCACGGAAATGAAGATCCGATGCCAACCGCCGACGCCAAGGCGAACACCGCCGTCGCGACCTTCGCGGGAGGTTGTTTGTGGTGCCTTCAGCCCTCCTATGACAGTCTCGAAGGCGTGATCAGCACGACGCCCGGCTACACCGGCGGCATCAAACCCGATCCGACGGACGAGGAGGTTCTGGACGGAGAGACAGGCCATGCCGAAGCGCTGGAGGTGCTCTACGATCCGAGCAAGATCACCTACGAGAAACTTGTCGACATCTACTGGCACAGCATCGACCCGCTTACCAGGAACGCGCAATTTTGCGATCACGGCACGCAATATCGCCCGCGATTTTCTATCATGACGACATGCAGAAGCGGCTCGCCGAGGCCGCCAAGGCGAAAATCGAGGCGAGCGCTACGCTGAACGGCTCCATCGTTACGCAAATCACGAAAGCAAGCGCGTTCTATCCGGCGGACGATTATCGCAGCGAGGCGTTCGGCAAGAACTCGGCGCAATACGTTTTCTATCGCAAGGAGTGCGGCCGGGATGCACGCCTGCGGCAGCTCTGGGGGGCGGCCGCCGCGATCGACTGACGCCTACTCTGGGCTCTCGGAAGTCGGCTCGCGATGCGCGCTTGGGGTAAGACATCTCAGGCGGCGCATGTCCTTCCGAAGACCTCCTCGAAGGCGGCGCGCAATGCTGCATCGATCTCGGGCATGGTTACAGGCCAGCCGAGATCGGCAAGGCTCGTCACCCCATAACCGTTGATGCCGCAGGGAATGATTCCGGCATAATGGGAGAGGTCCGGGTCCACATTGATCGAAATGCCGTGGAAGCTCACCCAGCGGCGCACGCGAATGCCGATCGCGGCAATCTTGTCCTCGGCGCCCGCGCCCTTCTCGGGTCGAGGAACCCACACCCCGACACGGCCCTGTCGGCTTTCGGCGCGCACATTGAAGGCGCGGAGTGTGCCGATGATCCAGGCTTCGAGCGCATGCACGAAGGCGCGCAGATCGGGCTTTCGCCGATTGAGGTCGAGCATCACGTAAGCCACCCGCTGACCCGGCCCGTGATAGGTGAATTGGCCGCCACGCCCGGTCTTGAAAACAGGGAGAAGCGAGGGTTCGATCAGGTCCTTCGCAAGCGCCGAAGTGCCGGCCGTGTAAAGTGGAGGGTGCTCGACGAGCCATATGCGCTCGGCCGCTCTTGCTTCCGCGATCGCCGCCGCGCGCGCCTCCATTTCGATGACGGACTCTTCATAGGGCGTGAGCCCATCGGAGATCATCCATTCCACCGTGTTGGCGTCGCGGGGGAAAAAACGCGGTGCAATTGTCGTGAGGCTTGGTCGGTGCGCGCCGCGGGCGGGTCCACCGCCCGCACCCCCCGTTGCCGCACCGCCATGGGGATTTTCGGGCACGAAGCGGGTGTTCATGGAGAACGCGAGATGAGTGCGGCGGGTCGCATCGCGCAACCATCGGCCTTTCGC
>JAFBAS010000105.1 GCA_019247605.1 Hyphomicrobiales bacterium | reverse complement strand
CTCGATGCGTGTGGCGACGAGCCGCTCGCCCGCCTCGCGCGCGATGTTGCCCAATCGCTCATCGATGCGGGCCAACGCGGCGACTTCTTCGGTGACGCCGGAGAGGTCGATCTCGATGCGTTCCCAGCGGGCTTTGTCGAGGATGATCCGGCGCGGTTCACGCGCGACGCCGTCCTCGACCTCGACGAGCACCGCGCCTTTCGGGCCGGTCTCGCGAATGCTTCGGCCCTGAAGATTGCCGGGATAGACGACGAGGGGGTCGCGGCTCAGGATTTCATGGGTGTGCACGTGCCCTAGCGCCCAATATTGATAGCCACGCGTCGCGAGGTCCTCCACGGAGCAAGGCGCGTACGGGTCGTGCGGCGGCCTGCCGGTGCATGAGGTGTGCAGCACCCCGATGTTGAACCAGCCGGGACGAGCGGCCGGATAAGTGAGCGCGTAGTTTTCGCCGACCGCCCGATCCGGAAAGCTGCGGCCATGCAGGACGACCTCGAGATCGGCGATTTCGAAGCTCTTGGGGGCGCGGGTTGGAAATTCGCGCACATTCGGGGGCAAGGTGATGCTTTTCGTCACGACGCTTTCGGCGTCGTGGTTGCCTTTGAGGAGAAAGACGCCGATCCCGGCCCGATCGAGCCTCGCCACTTCGCGATTGAAGAAAAGGCCGATCGAGGCATCGCGCCATTCCCCTTCATAAATGTCGCCGGCGATCACGACGAAGGCGACCTTCTCCGAAAGGGCAGCCTCGACGAGGGCGTGAAATGCCTCGCGGCTCGCGGCGGCAAAGCGGCGCGCGAGCTCCTCGTCCTTGAGGGAAAGCCCCTCGAAGGAACTGCCGAGATGCAGATCGGCCGCGTGCAAGAATGAGAATTTCGCCATGTCTCGTCGTCGAATCGCTCGCAAGCGTGCCGATCTTAAGGCGCGCCGCGCTCAATCGGCGAGCCGCGCATACGTCCCGAGATCGCCCGCCCACAGATAAAGCGCCGCAAGCGGGGTTTCGCGCGTGCGCGTCGCATGGACGACGTTCGGCGGGTGGTGGATGACGCAACCGGGCTCGCGGGACACGAATTCGGGTTCCGCGAGGGGCCCGCTCGCTTTGGCCCATTCGGCTCGGCAGAGCGGAATGTAAAGCTCAGCCGCCGGATGACGATGCGCCGGGTATTCGGTGCGCGGCCCGAGCAGCAAGACGCCGAAGGCGAGATCGGGGTTGTGCACGAGCGCCGGCGCGCCATCCCCAGGTCCGGCAAGCACCGCGTAGCCGTAATTTACGAGAAAACTCGGTGACGGCGGCGCGCGACGGTAATTCGGATTTTGCACGAAGCTCAAGAGCGGCTCCAAAAGCCGCAAGGAGGCCGCGATCTCGCCGGCCTCGCCCGTTGCGGCTTGGAGCGCCTCGACGAAATATTCGCACACGGGCAATCGCCTCGGATGGGCTAGCGGAACAACGGCCGTCTGGCTTCGCAACAAGCGCTCCAACCGCTCGCGAAAGCGCGCGAGCTCGGGCTCGCGGGTTTCGGCGAAGGCCGCCGAGACGATCTCTTGGACGGCCGCGACCATGCCGGAGAATGTTTCGGTTGGGGTGGTCATCGGTCTTCCTTCTCGAGTCCCCGGATCGTGGCGAAGACGAGACGCTCGACCTCTTCGCGAAGCGTGGCGAACGCCATCACGCCGAGCTTCTCCTCGAGACCGAGGAGTACCTGGCCGTGGACGGCCGAGAACAGGGAACGCGCCAAGAGCGCGCGTTGCGCAGCATCCAAACGCGGCACGAGCGGACCGAGCAAGGCCTCGACCCTGCGAAAGAGGCGTGACTGATTTTCGACCATCCATTCAGGGACGGCCCTACCTTCCGAGAGACGGTGCTCGAACAAGGCGCGCCAGATCGCGCGATGCGCGTAAGCGAAGTCGAGATAGGCGAGCGCGAGCGCGACGAGCTTTTGCCGCGCGGCCTCACGCGGCGGCGCGTCCGGCGCGGGTTGAATGGCGCTGGCATCGAGATGGGCTTCGAGACGGGCGAGCGTGCGAGCGCTCACGGCGAGTATGAGGGCATCGAGATCGGGAAAAACCGTATAGATGGCACCGAGCGCGCAGCCGGCGGCTTGCGCGAGCGGGCGGGCTTTCACGCCCGCAAGCCCGTGGGCCTCGATGAGGCGCAACGCGGCCTGCGTGAGCTTTTCCCTGAGCTCGCCGCGGCGCTCGGCGGCAGGTACGGCGGATCTGGTCATTTCAGCAACACGCAAAAAAGGGCTTGAACAATGTTCATTCCTCAGTTATGAGGAGCTCGTGAACAAAGTTCATATGCGATGATTCAATTCACTGCAAGGTAGGATCGAGATGACGCAGACGCAGAGCCGCGAAAGCAGGAGGTCCTTTTCATGATCGCCTCGCTGATGAGATCGCGCCGATTCGCGCCCATGTTCTGGTGCCAGTTCTTCGCCGCGCTCGGCGACAATTTCCTCAAGAACACGCTGGCGCTGCTCGTACTCTTCGAGCTCGGCAAGGACGAGGGAGGTTCCGCCGTCACGCTCGCGGGAGCCTTGTTCATCTTGCCCTTCTTCTTCCTTTCGGCGCTGGGCGGAGAACTCGCCGACCGTTTCGACAAGGCGCGCGTCGCACAAAGGGTGAAGCTTGCCGAGATGGGTGCCGCCGCCATCGCCGGCATCGGCATCTTGTTGCACGCCATTCCTTTGCTTTTCGTCGCGCTCTTTCTTTTCGGTGTGCTTTCGGCGCTCTTCGGCCCGGTGAAATACGGCATTCTTCCGGATCAGCTGCGTGAGAGCGAGCTCACGGGAGGCAATGCGCTCATCGAAGCCGCAACCTTCGCGGCGATCCTCCTGGGCACCATCGGGGGCAGCATCGCGGCCGCGCATCTCGATGCTCCCTTGTCGCGGCAAACCCTCGTCGTCGCAGGCTTCATGGTGGCGATCTCGCTTGCGTCTTATGTCTCGTCGCTCTTCATTCGCCCGACCGGGGCCGCCGCGCCACAGCTCGAGATCACCCGAAACCCCCTTGCTTCGACGCTATCGCTCGTCTCGACCTTGCGGGTGGATCGGCGGCTGTGGATCGGCGGCTTGATCGTCTCCTGGTTCTGGCTCGTCGGAGCCATGGCGCTCTCGCTCCTGCCGAGCCTTGTGCAAACCGTCTTCAACGGCAGCGAATACGTCATCAGCCTTTGCCTCGCGATCTTCGCCATCGGCGTCGCGCTCGGCTCGTTTCTCGCCGCCAAGGCGTCGCGCGAGCACCCCAACCTTGCGCTCGTGCCGCTTGCCGCCGCTTTGATGGCGATCTTCTGTTTCGATATCGCACGAATCGCGGCCAGCGTCGCGCCGATGCCCGATCTTCTGTCGCCATCCGAGTTCCTGCTCTCGTCGAGCGGGTGGCATCTTCTCGCCGACCTCCTCGGACTTGCCTTCGCGGGCGGACTTTTCGTCGTCCCCTCCTTCGCGCAGGTGCAAGCCTGGGCGCCGGCGCAGATGCGCGCTCGCGTGGTCGCGGCCGTGAACGTCATTTCGGCCGGCTTCATGACGGGGTCCGGTCTCCTCTTCGGTGTCGCCCAGAAGCTCGGCGTCGGACTGGCCCCGCTGTTCCTCGTGCTCGCGATCGGCAATCTCGCAGCCATGCTCCTCATCTTGCGCGCCTGGGGCCGGGAGGGCCTGCGCGATCTCGGCATGTTCGTGTTCAGCACCTTGTTTCGTGTCGAGGTGCGCGGCCTCGACAACATGCCGCCCTTCGGCACACGCATGGTGATCGCGCCCAACCATGTGAGCCTCATCGACGGACCGCTGGTGCATGTGGCGCTGCCGATCGACGCCGCCTTCGCGGTCGACACCACGATCGCCAATGCCTGGTGGGCCAAACCCTTCATGAGGCTGATCCGCGCCCATCTTCTCGATCCGACGCGCCCGCTGGCGGCGCGCGCCTTGACGCATGCGGTCGCCGATGGCGAGCCGATCGTGATCTTTCCCGAAGGGCGCATCACCGTCACGGGCGGCCTGATGAAAGTCTACGAAGGGGCCGCGATGATCGCCGATAAGGCAGGCGCGGTGATCGTGCCGGTGCGCATCGATGGCGCGGAACGCTCTCCCTTCTCCTATTTGCGGCGCACGCAAATTCGCAAGGCGTGGTTCCCGAAGATCACGGTCACCATCCTGCCGCCGCAGAAGCTCAGCGTCGACCCCGCGCTCAAAGGACGCGCGCGCCGCCTCGCGGCCGGCGTCGCGCTCCAGGACATCATGGCCGAGGCGGCCGTGCTGAACGCGCCGACGGGTCAAACCTTGTTCGATGCCGTGGTCGAGGCGAGCCGAAAGCGCGCCGCGAAGGGACGCGTCGCGGTCGAGGACCCGCTCGGCAACAAGCTCAGCTACCGCAAGCTCGTCCTTTCGGCGCAAATCCTCGGCCGCAAGCTCGCGCGGTTCGCGGCGCCTGGCGAGGCCGTCGGCGTGCTCCTGCCGAACTCGGCCGGCGTGGTCGCAACCTTCTTCGCCTTGCAGGCGAGCGGCCGTGTCCCCGCCATGCTGAACTTCAGCGCCGGGCCGGCGAATGTGATCTCGGCTTGCAAGGCCGCCAAGGTGACGACCGTCCTCACCTCGCGCGCCTTCATCGAGAAGGGCCGGCTCGACAAGCTCATCGAGGTGCTCGCCCCCGTGGTGCGGCTCGTCTATCTCGAGGATATCCGAACCGAGATCGGCGGCCTCGACAGACTCCGAGGCTTGCTCGCCGGCAGGCGCGCGATCGTTCAGCGCTCGCCGGACGATCCCGCCGTAATCCTGTTCACCTCGGGCTCGGAAGGCACGCCGAAAGGCGTCGTGCTCTCACACCGCAACATCTTGACCAACGCGGCGCAGGCGCTGGCGCGCGTCGGTGTGGGCGGCGAGGACAAGGTGTTCAACGTGCTCCCGGTCTTCCACTCCTTCGGCCTGACGGGCGGCCTCATTCTGCCGCTCATCGCCGGCGTGCCGGTCTACATGTATCCATCCCCGCTGCATTACCGCATCGTGCCGGAGCTCGTGTACCAGACGAACGCCACGATCATGTTCGGCACCGACACTTTCCTTGCCGGATATGCGCGCTCGGCTCACCCTTACGACTTCCATTCGCTGCGGCTCGTCTTCGCGGGGGCCGAGGCGATCAAGCCCGAGACGCGCGCCCTCTACATGGAGCGCTTCGGCGTGCGGCTCCTGGAAGGCTACGGAGTCACCGAGACGGCGCCCGTGCTCGCCATCAACACCGAGATGGCGAACCGCGCCGGCAGCGTCGGGCGTCTCTCGCCCTTGATGGAGATGCGCATCGAGCCGGTGCCCGGCGTCGAGCAGGGCGGCCGCCTTTTCGTGCGCGGCCCGAATGTGATGCTCGGCTATTTGACCGCCGCCAATCCCGGCGTGATCGAGCCGCCGGTCGAAGGCTGGCACGACACGGGCGACATCGTGGCGGTCGACGAGAGGGGCTTCATCGCGATCCGAGGTCGCGCCAAGCGCTTCGCCAAGGTCGGCGGAGAGATGGTCTCGCTCTCGGCCGTGGAGGCTCTCGTGTCCGAGCTTTGGCCTTCGGCGCAATCGGCGGTCGTGGCGATGCCCGATCCGCGCAAAGGCGAACGCTTGATCCTCGTGACCACGCGTTCGGACGCGGCGCGCGATGCGTTGATTCGCGAGGCGAAGAACAAGGGCATTTCCGAGTTGATGATCCCCTCCGAGGTGATCATCATCGACAAGCTCCCGCTTCTCGCGACCGGGAAAGCCGATTACCCGGCGATCAGCGAGCTCGCGAAAGAGCGAACGCGCAAATCAGCGCCGGGACTTGCGGCGTAAGCGGAAAGAACGTCCCTGATAGGCGGTTTGGTAGAGCGGTTTCTCCGTTCCGGCCTCTCCTATATTAATCGCGGGTCGCTAGAAGCTGCGGCCCTGCTCGGAGCCTCAGTCGGCATGAAGAAGAATGAAGCCAAGTCGGACGGCCTACCGGCCCGGCCCCGCCAAAACGGCAAGGCCTCACCCTCCACGCGCCGCACGCCTTATCTTCAGGGCCAAATCGACGGGCTGTGCGGGCTCTATGCGATCATCAACGCTTTCCAATGTCTCTTCCCGACGAGCTTCACGGATGATGATGCCTGGGAGCTGATGACCATCCTGTGCGGCGCGATCGCCCACAAATTTCCGGCGGTGATCTGGAAGGGCGCGAACGTCGAGGACACGGTCACGCTGTTCCAGGCCGCGGAGAAATACGCGGCCGGCAAGAAGCACCTCAAAGGCCGCATCGTCGTCACGCGGCCTTTCGCGAGGCGCAAGATCGAGCGCATGCAGGATTTCTGGGACGAGATCGGTGCCTGGCTCGAGGCGAGCGCCCCGGCACCAACGAAGCGCCTCGCCTTCATCGGCATCGGCTATCCGGACAATCACTGGACGCTGGTGGCGAAGATGAGCGAAAAGAGCGTGACCTTCTTCGATTCCTGGGAGCTCAAGCGTCTTGCGCTTCGGCAATTCACCCTCTCGCAGGATGTGGCGAAGACGAATGGCGGCATGCACAAGCTCGACACGCGCCAGACCTTCCTGATCGAGCGCGTTGGGTGAAGAGTAAGGCACGCAGCGGGTACCATGCGCGAAATTTATGCCCTGCGTTGGCAGTAAGCTGAAGGTCATCGACTCCTGAGAACCAGCTTGACCATTTCTTTTCCAGCCCTCAATCAGAGGCTAGCCACATATCGAATGTGGAATGGAGAGTTTCTGGATGATGCGGCTTCACTACTACCCTGGCTTTATCAGTCTCGCTGCTCACATCATCATCGAAGAAATCGGGTTGGAGTACGAGCTTTCTTTCGTCAATTTGCACAAGGGGCCGAATAAGAATCCTTCGTACCTCGCGCTGCACCCCGATGGCCTTGTGCCTGTCCTGGAAAATGATGGTCTCGTTCTCTACGAGAGCACAGCCATCATCCTCTATTTGCTCGAGTTGAACGAGGGAGCAACGCTTAGTCCGAAGCAAGGCAACATGCTCAAGCCGCAGTTCTACCAATGGCTCATGTGGCTCTCGACCACGCTGCACGCCAATTTGTCCCTTTATCTACACCCCAACAAGGTTGCTGTGTCCGTTGAAGCGCAAGCGGAGGTAAGGGCCGTCGCGGAGCAGCGCGTGAACGCTCAATTCGACCGGGTGGAGGAGGAGCTGGCGCGGCATGGTGGTATGTGGTTTTTGGGTGAGACCTACTCCGCTGTTGACGCCTATCTGTTCACGCTCGCACGGTGGTCTCGTGGTATGCCCCGGCCGGCGGCCGGCCGGCCGCAGCTTGGGGCTTACTTGCAGCGCATGATTGATCGACCGGCCGTACAGCGGGCTCACATGCAAGAGCATCTATCGCAGCCATGGGTTTGAAACCGAGGGGCTGCTTGACGTCGTGCTCTTCGAGCGGCTTTTCCCTTTTCACCCCTTCCTTTTCCCTCTAGCTTGCGCCGCCTCGCCGCCGCCGCCAACCGGAACCCGTCATGTCAGAGCTCGATAAAGTTCTCGCCCATCTCGATCAGAATCTCGACGCCGCGATCGAGCGGCTCTTCGCGTTTTTGCGTATTCCCTCGGTCTCGACGGATCCGGCCTACAAGGAGCATTGCGTCACGGCGGCCGAGCATTTGAAGGCCGATGTCGCCTCGATCGGCTTCGACGCGAGCGTGCGCCCGACGAAGGGCCACCCGGTCGTGCTCGGTCGCGCGAAACATGGCGGCAAACGCCCGCACATGCTGTTCTACGGACACTACGACGTGCAGCCCGTCGATCCGTTGAATCTCTGGAAGAGCCCCCCTTTCGAGCCGCGCGTCGCCGAACTCGCGCCGGGCCGCAAGGTGATCCTGGGCCGTGGCGCCTGCGACGACAAAGGACAGTTGATGACCTTTGTCGAGGCTTGCCGCGCCTGGAAGGCCGTGACCGGCTCGCTGCCGATCGACCTCACCTTGCTGATCGAGGGCGAGGAGGAATGCGGTTCAATCCACCTGCCGGCCTTCGTCGAAGCCAACAAGGCCGAGCTCAAGGCCGATGCGGCGCTCGTTTGCGATACCGGCATGTGGGATCGCGACACACCGGCCATCACCTCGACGCTTCGCGGCATGGTCTATGAAGAGGTGACGATCACGGCGGCCGACCGCGATTTGCATTCCGGCGTTTTCGGCGGCGGCGCCGCGAACCCGATCAATGTGCTCACGAAAATCCTCGGCGGGATGAAGGATGAGGACGGCCGCATCCTGCTTCCCGGCTTCTATGACGGCGTGCACGAGCCGCCTTCACAGCTCAAAGCCGATTGGGCCGCGCTCAACCTGCGGGCGGAAGAGTTCCTGGGCCAGATCGGCCTTTCGGTGCCGGTCGGCGAGAAGGGCCGCTTGCTCATCGAGATGGTGCAATCGCGCCCGACCTTCGACATCAACGGTATCTGGGGCGGGTATCAGGGCGAGGGTTCCAAGACCGTGATCGCCTCGCAGGCCTCGGCCAAGGTCTCGTTTCGCCTTGTCGGCGATCAGGATCCAGCCAAGATCTCGGCAGCCTTCGAGAAATATGTGCGCGATCGCCTGCCTCCCGACTGCAAGGCGCAATTCACGCATCATACGAATTCGAAGGCGATCTCGCTTCCGGCCGACAGCCCTCTCCTCACGCGGGCCCGAGAGGCACTCCTCAGCGAATGGGGCAAAGCACCCGTCACGATCGGGAGCGGCGGCTCGGTGCCGATCGTCGGAGATTTCAAGCGCACGCTCGGCCTCGATTCGCTTCTCGTGGGTTTCGGCCTCGACGATGATCGCGTCCATTCGCCGAACGAGAAATACGATCTCTCTAGCTTCCACCACGGCATGCGCTCCTGGGCACGCATTCTGGGTGGACTCGCTCAGTAGAGGGAAAAGTGAGGGGTGAGGAGTGAAGGCGAGATGACTTTCTCTTCACGCTTCACTTTTCCCTTTTCGCTACGTGCATGAGCGCTTCCGCCACACGCAGCCTGCCGGTTTCGATGCCGTTCCAGTTCACGATCGGCTTGTCCGTGTAAGGTTTGACGATCGCGCGTTGCGCATCGGTCATCGGCACGAATGAGCAAATGAGCGAGGCCATCACGGCTTCGGCGGCTCTCCCAGCGCCATCATCGCATTTGAGCGCGATGCCGAGGCCCTGCTCGGGCAGGGCGGCGCAATAGACGCCCTCGGCGCCTGTTTTCGTGAACGCCTTGGTGCCGAGAGCGCCCATCACGATCGTGTCGAAGCGGCGGCTGCCGGCGACCATGAAAGGCTCAGCCGCTGCCGCCTCGCGCAGGCGCCGCGCCGCCGCGGCCCGGTCGCGCGAAAGCTTCGCCCCGGAGCCGAAGCGCGCGAAAGCAAGCGCCAGCGCCTCGAGAGGGGTCGCGTACGTCGGTATGGAGCATCCGTCGACGCCGCGCGCCGCATCGGGAAGCTCAATGCTCATCATCTCTTCGAACACGCTCTTGATACGCCGCTGCACGGCATGGTCGGGACGGATATAGCCGGCAGGATCGACGCCCGTGCCACAGGCGACGCAGATGAAGCCCGAATGCTTTCCCGAGCAATTATTGTGAAGCGCCGTCGGCTCACTCCCGGCAGCCGCGAGCGCTCGCGCGGCCTGGTCGTTCGAAGGCCAGTGCGTGCCGCATTCGAGGCAGGTGACGTCGCGGCCAGCCTTGGCGAGCATCGACGCCGCCGTCTCGGCGTGGCGCGGCTCACCGGAATGGGAAGAGCAGGCGAGTGCGAGCTCGGCTTGGGTCAAACCGTAGCAATCGGCGGCACCCGTCTCGATGAGGCACAAGGCCTGGAGCCCCTTCACGGCGGAACGCGGAAAAATGCGCCTTCCGGTCTCGCCGAGCGAGAACACGGCGCGCCCGTCCGAATCCATCACCACGACGCAACCGCGGTGCTCGCTCTCGACCGCTCCGGCGCGCGTCACCTCGACCAGAATCGGATCGGCCATCGTTCCCTTCCCTTCGCGGGCATCTCGCATCGCGTCTCGGCGGAAGCTTGACGCGGGTTCTGACGCAGTTTCGAGCCACGCTTCCCACATGACGGGGACCTCGTCAAAGGAAGCTTCGGCTCCGACCACGCTGTTGCGCATGGGCAACAAGAACCCCACATTCGACAAATGTACCCAGTCCCTCTTACCAGCGCAGGCGCGCAAAAAGGACGCCGCGCACGACAGGATGTTGCCCACAGGCGGAGAGGCTCTTGATGCGTGATCCTTATCAAGTGCTCGGCGTGAATCGCTCCGCGAGCGAAGCGGAGATCAAGAAGGCGTTTCGTCGCCTCGCCAAGCAGCACCATCCCGATCGCAACAAGGAAGATCCCAAAGCGAAGGACAAGTTCGCCGAGGTGAATGCCGCCTATGAAATCGTGGGCGACAAGGACAAGCGGGCGAAATTCGACCGTGGCGAGATCGATGCTGAAGGCAAGGACCGTTTCCACGGCTTCGGCACGGAGCGGGGGAGCGCTGGCGGATTCCGGCGCGGTATGGGGCCGGAGGGCTTCGAGCATTTCTCCTTCGACTTCGGCGGTGCCGGGCCGGGTGCCCGCTCCGGCATGGGGGGTAGTGCCGGGATGGAGGACATCATCTCCGAACTCTTCGGCCGCGGCACACGCGCCCAGCAGGGACGCGCCCCGCGACAGGCCATGCGCGGTTCCGACGTCACCTCCGAGATGGAGGTGGCGCTCGAGGAAGTGGCCAAGGGCGGCAAACGCCGAGTTAGGCTCGGAAACGGTCGTGAAATCGAGGTGATGATTCCAGCCGGAATCGAACAGGGAAAGCAGATCCGGTTGCGCGGGCTCGGCGAGCCCGGTGCCTTCGGCGGCGAGCCGGGCGATGCGCTGGTGGCGGTGCAATATCACCGTCATCCCGTATTCGAGGTAACGGGCAAGGATCTGCACGTCTTCGTCGATGTGCCGCTCGCCGACGCGGTGCTCGGCGGCATTTTGCGCGTACCCACTCTCGACGGAGCGGTCGAAATGAAAATTCCCCCGGGCGCCCAAGGCGGCAAGACGCTGCGACTCAAAGGCAAGGGATTGCCGCTCAAATCGGGCCCGGGCGATCTTCTCGTGCGCCTCAATATCCAGGTTCCGAAAGGCGACACGGAGCTCGAAGAGCTGATGCGCAAGCGCCGCGACACGCACCCCGGACAGAGCTGATTTCCGCCTCGGGACCCGATCGAAGCTCGACCTTACGGTTTCATCCAAGGCGAAGCTTAGAACGATTGTAATGCGTTTTCCGCTTGCGCTCGGCTTTGCCTCCCCGCACGCTACGGTGCGGTCGAGAAATGGAGCCGGAACATGACTTATGAGTCGCTCATCGTCGAAACCCATATGCTCGCGAGCGGCGACAAGGTCGGCGTGATCAAGCTCAACCGGCCGCAAGTGCTCAATGCCTTGAATTCGGACCTCGTGCGCGAGATGAACGATGCGTTCGACCGCTTCGAGGCCGACCCGCAGCTCGGCTGCACGATCATCACGGGCTCCGAGAAAGCCTTCGCGGCTGGCGCCGACATCAAGGAGATGCAAGGAAAATCCTATCCCGAGACCTATCTCGAGGATTTCATCACCTCCTGGGATCGCGTCGCTTCTCGGCGCAAGCCGATCATTGCGGCCGTCGCGGGTTTCGCGCTCGGCGGCGGCTGTGAGCTTGCCATGATGTGCGACATCATCATCGCGGCCGACACGGCGAAATTCGGCCAGCCGGAGATCAAGCTCGGCGTGATGCCGGGCTCAGGTGGAACGCAAAGGCTCGCGCGCATGGTGGGCAAGGCGAAGGCCATGGACCTCGTGCTCACGGGGCGAACCATGGACGCGGCCGAAGCTGAGCGCGCCGGTCTCGTCTCCCGGGTCGTGCCCGCGGCCGAGCTGATGACGGAGGCGATGAAAACGGCCGAGACGATCGCCAACCTCTCCTTGCCGATCGTCATGATGGCGAAGGAGAGCGTCAATCGCGCTTATGAGACGACGCTCGCCGAAGGCATCCGCTTCGAGCGGCGTGTCTTCCACGCCATGTTCGCCACCAAGGATCAAAAGGAAGGGATGGCGGCGTTCGTCGCCAAGCGCCCGCCGGCCTTCAGCGATTCGTGAACGTCGCGACAGGACCCGATGCTGTCGGAAGGAACGCCTCGCGCTCAGCGCATGATGATCGACGTCGCGGCGCGGGCGCGCGCGTCGAACGCCTTCATTTCTCGATCGTAGGCGCCCCAGGCGACATGGCTCCTCAGCTTCGTATGCGAGGCGAGACGTCGCGCCGCCGCGACCGAGCCCGTTCCGAAGCCCCAGCGCGGCCCGATGTCGACGAAGCCCGTCGTCGGGCTCGGCACATCGCCGGTGACCGGATAATTCGCCTCCGCCAGATAGGAGCGCACGCGCAGGCAATAATCGATCGAACGCTCGGAAAACCGCGTTTCACCATGGCCGGCGCGGTATTTCATCACGGTCGTGCAGATATCGCCATTGGCGAGCCGCCAGGCGCCGGCGAGATAAGCCACGCCGAGCGCGATGTTGGTGTGCGGCTCGCGCAGTTCTTCGAGCGATCCGCTGAAACCGAGCATGCGCGCCGTCGAGGGGCGCACCTGCATGAGGCCGATCTCGCCCACCGCGCCCGTGACGTTCGGGTTGTAGGCGCTTTCGGTGCGGACGACCGCATCGGCGATCTCCGGTGGGAGCCCGGCCTGCTCGGCCGCTTTCTTCACGAGATCGCGGTAGAGCGAACGCCCTTGCCGGTAATGCAGTTGAAGACCCACGGCGGCGAGGCCTTCCGACGCCTTGTCCATTTCCTGAAGAGGGGGCGGCTCGCCGAGGCTTGCCGCCGAGCCGCCGAGAAGGAAAGCTGCGGCGAAGGTGAAGCTCGCGAGAAGCGCGCGGGGCCTCAAGGGTCCCCGGCAGCGGATCCGGCCGCCGTCGTCGGCGCGGTCGTCGTCGGCGCGGTCTTGGGCGAGCCCTTGCCGAAGTGCGACAGCTCGGCAAAGAGCGCATGCGAAGAGAAGACATCGACGCCCGGTGCAAGGCTCGCCTGCGGCGAAGCCGGCGCACGCGGGGCCGTGTACCTCGACAGCGCCGCTGGCCGCACGGGCGGCAAAGGCGCCTCCGGATCGAGCGCTTCCTCGGCGTTGCTTGCCGCGACGTTCTGGTCCCGGCCCCCATTCGAGCCGGACAAGGGCAGCTTCGCGAGAAGCCGCTGGTAGAACGGCTGATCGCCACCCGAAGTGGATTCGGTTACCGGCGTGCCGAACGCAGCAAGCGTCGCGTGCGCGCCTGTCGAAGGCGTCGCATCCCGGCCTGCTGCAGCCGGGGCCCCACTTTGGTGATTCGAGTTCGCTACGATCACCGTAACGCCCGTCGAAGCCGATTCGTTCGCGGCCTTCGGGGCGGCACCGGCGCTGGTCGCCGAAGCGACGGTCGTCGGAGCCGTTTTCGGCTGAGCCGAAGCTGTCGCCGTCGCAGTCGAAGGTGCCGATGTCGCGACCACGGTCGCGGCCGTGCTCGGCGAGCCCACATCCTTGATCGCGGCCGCGATCGAATCCTCGTCGAAGCCGTGAGCCCGCACGGCGAGCTTGGTCAGTCCGCCCTTCGCATCGAGGAGCTCGACATTCGGGCCGTCCGCGATGGCGTCGGGACGGCTCGTCTCGAGCGCCTTGAATCGGAAGGACGGGTTTTGCCCGCCATCGTCATAAGCGAGCCGCACTGGGGGAGTGCCCTTGCTCACGAGCTCGGCGACTTGCGCATTGTCCTCGGCCTGCTTCGCGGCGACCTGCTTTGTGAGCTGCGGGTCGGAGTCCGCACCGCATCCTGACGCCTCTCCCGCGCCCGCCGTGCGATCGAAGGCGTAATGGCCGCCGCACACGGCAACCTTGGGCTCCTGCTTGGTGATCTCGAAACGATCGGCGCCTTGCTTCAGCTCACGCCAGAACGGCATGTTCGGGTCAAGTCGATGGCGCGCCAGATTGGCCGGCGTGAAGCGGAAAGGGAAAGCCTCCATCTGCACGGCCTTCTGGCCGCCCGAATGGGCCTCGCGCACGAGCGCGTAGATTTCCTCGATTTGCTGATCGGTCATGGAATAGCAGCCCGCCGACGAGCAATCGCCATGCACCATCAGATAAGCGCCGGTGCCGCCATGGGCGCGATCATAGGCGTTCGGATAGCCCATGTCGTAGGACAGGTGATAATTCGAGTTCGGGTTCATCTGGGCAGGCGTGATGGCGTAGAAACCCTCTGGCGCCTGGCGGTCTCCCTCCTTGTGCTTGGGCCCGAGCTGACCCGACCAGCGGCACATCGGAAAGGTTTTCAAAAGCGCGTAGCGGCCGGTCGTGTCCTTTTTCCAGACCTCGAACTCGGCCTCCTGCTTGTAGGTGCGAATGAGGATCGGATCCTCCTTGCGCATGCCCTTCTCTTGCATGGCGGTGAGAAGCTCTTGCGTGACCGGCACCCAATGACGCCCGCTCGAGGCACGAAATTGCGGATCGTTGCAGGCGCCGAGGACGCCCAACGTCACGGCCGCAACAAGGAAACGAGCTTTGATGCGCGACATCATTCCATCCTGAAACGACACGTCAAAGGAGCTTTATCCAGCCCATTAAGGCCGGAGCTGGGCACGATCCACGAAAATCCGATCGCACTTCGTAATCTTTGTTGAACCTCAGAGCCCGATAAGCGATTTGCCCTCCCGCACCAACTCACTGAAATTCTTAATCTTTTGCAAAGGCCCTTGCACCTCTCCGGGATCACGCTCTCACGGCGGTGCCGACGCTATGCCAACATGGTGAAGTGGATGTTAACCCGCTTCACAGCCGCCGTCCAATCGCCATGAACTTGTCGGCCCGTTCGGCGCGAAGCGCGGCCGCATCGATGCCGGCGAGTTCGCCGAGTTGGCGATCGAGTGCCTCTCCGGCCGCCACGACCGCGGCATGCGGGTCGCGATGCGCGCCACCGAGCGGCTCGGGCACGATGGCGTCGATGACGCCCAGCCTCAAAAGATCCTGGGCCGTGATCCGCATGCTCGACGCGGCTTCTTCGGCGCGCGCGCTGTCGCGCCACAAGATCGAGGCTGCTCCCTCGGGCGAGATGACGCTGTAGATGGCGTGCTCGAGCATCAAGGTGCGGTTGGCCGTGGCGAGCGCCACCGCGCCGCCTGAGCCTCCCTCCCCGATGACGAGTGCGATGTTGGGAGCGCCGAGCGCGAGGCAGGCATCGGTCGAGCGGGCGATCGCCTCGGCCTGGCCGCGTTCCTCCGCATCGATTCCCGGAAAGGCGCCGGCCGTGTCGATGAAGGCGAGAACGGGAAGCGAGAAGCGATCGGCGAGCTCCATGATGCGGACCGCCTTGCGATATCCTTCCGGGCGCGCCATGCCGAAATTGTGCTTGAGCCGAGAATCGGTGGTCGAGCCTTTCTCCTGCCCGATAAGGCAGATCGGCGCCCCGCGGAATCTCCCGAGCCCGCAGACCACGGCTTCGTCCTCTCCGAATTTGCGATCGCCGGCGAGAGGCGTGAAGTCGTCGATGAGGCCCTTGATGAAATCGAGGCAATGCGGCCGCTGCGGATGACGCGCCACCTGCATCTTCTGCCAGGGCGACAATTGCGCGTAGACCTCTCGCAAGGCCTCGTTGGCCCTGGCCTCGAGCCTGCCGATCTCCTCGCCCGCATCGCCGTTCTTGGGCGGCTCGGCGGAGCGAAGCGCGTCGATTCTCGCCTCGAGCTCGGCGACCGGCTTTTCAAAGTCGAGATAGGCCCGCATCAGGCTCCAAGGTCGGTTCGCTGCAAGATGGGCGCCGCCGCTCAGCGCGATTCAGGTCATCGGGCGCGGACACAAGCCGGAACGGGAGCGTCAAGTCAAGGCGGCAAGGCTCCGGTCGGTGCGAGCGTCGGCACGGGTCGGGCGCGCCTTGCGCGCTGGGCCGAGACGGGCAGCGCGCGATAGACCTGCTTCACCGCCTCGATCAGGTGGATCCCCGCGAAGGGGAGCGACAAGGCATGGCCGGCACGCTCGAAGGCCACGGCGGAGCGCAAGATGAGCGAGCGATTGAGAGGGGGCACGAACAAGGCCTCGGTCGAGACTTCGGGCGTGAAGAGCGCGTCGCGCAAAAGTCCGGTGAGCTGAGCGCGGCTGAAGGGCTGGCCTTGGCCGAAAGGCGTCGTATCGAGCCGTGCCCATAGCCCGCGCCGGTTCGGAGCGATGACGATGATCCGGCCGCCGGGCTTCAGCGTCTGCCAAATCTCCGACAGAAGCTCTTTCGGGCTGCCCGACGCTTCGAGCGCGTGGACGATGATCACGCGATCGAGCGAGGCATCGCTCAAGGGCAGCAGCAAAGGGTCGATGAGGGCCGAAGCCGATGGCCCCTGGCGGGGCCAGATCGCGACGCCTTGCTGCGCCGGCATGAGCGCAATCGCGCGCTCGGCTTCGTCCCGAAACACGGGCAAATACACGCTCGCATAGCCGACACCGGCGAGAGCGAAGCCGCGCAGATCCGGCCAAAGCGAACGCAGACGCGCGGACAGGATGCGGCGCGCGACCTGACCGAGCGGGCTCGCATAGAAAGCCTGGAGCTGGATGACGTCGAGCGCCATGGTTTTTTGCTTTGCGGGCTTTCAGCTTCCTTCACAAGCCTCGAAGAATGCCTGGCCGATGCTGGCTTGGGCGCAGATTCTACGCTTTCGGCGCTGGCCGTCGATTCGCCGTTTCCTATCACATCGAGGGTTAAAAAGGTGCCCTCTTCGTGCGCGCGGGCTTCGCCTGAACCGCGCTCTCCTGTATGGAAGCGCAAGGGCGCCGCTTTCGTCATTTTCGGAGGCATCCCATGTCGAAGAGAACGCCCATCACATCGTCGCCCCAAACCGCGGGAATGAGCGCAAAGCTCTCTATTCTCGCAGTTTTCCTGATGTTTGGCCTGGAGCCGCCCATGACGCAAGCCGCGAGCCCTTCCTTTACGGTGACCTCGCCCGAATTCGCCGATGGCGCGCTCCTTTCGTCTCGACACGCGGGAAATGCGGGCGATTGCGGTGGGGAAAACATTTCACCTGCGCTTGCCTGGTCGGGCGTTCCCGATGGCACGAAGAGCTTTGCCATCGTGGTCTACGATCCTGATGGCGGAAAGGGATTGGGCTCGGTCCATTTCGTCGCTTATGACATTTCACCGCAGGCACGCAGCTTTGCCGAAGGCGCGGGCGCCGGCGCTTCGGGCGGCTTCGTCGGGGGGACGAACACGAGAGGCGTGAACAGCTATTTTGGCCCTTGCCCGCCGGTTGGCGATCAGCCGCATCACTATGTGTTCAGTGTGTATGCGCTCGACATTCCACCCGGAACGCTCGGCGGGGGCCTCACCCGGGACGCCTTCCTGCAAGCGGCGCGCGGGCATGTGCTTGCCGCATCGAGCATCGTCTTGCGCTATGCAAGGTGAGGCTCGAAATTTCGGCCAGTGAGAAGGAAGCGCTTTAAGAAGGGTCCCCTACCGCAGCCCGCGCGGTCATTGCGGCAAAGGGTGGCCCGGCATCAGATCGTAAGGATGCTTCCAGCCCGGCAAGGCTTGGATGCGCCCGCGCCAAGCAGCGATCGCCGGGTAGGCCTCCTTGAAATCGAATCCGGTCTCCTCAAGCGGAAAGAAAACATAACCTGCCATGGAGATGTCGGCGATCGTGGGTCTCTCGCCGAGCAGGAAAGCTTGTTTCGCGAAATGCTTCTCCGCGATTGCGAAAGCGCGCTCGGCTCGCGCCTTGAGGAAGGCGAGGACCGCGGGATCGGTATCCTTCATGAAGGTCCGCAAGAAACGGTAAACCGACAGTTAGCCTGTGAATTTGTGATTATCGAACAAGATCCAACGCCAGCATTCGGCTCGCTCGTCCTCATTGCGCGGGGCGAATTTTCCAGTCTGGCGCGCCAAAAGATCGAGGATCACGCCCGATTGGCTCATACGCTTGCCGTCGATCTCGATGACCGGAGCCTCGCCGAGCTCGTTGACCTCGCTTCGGTAGCGGCCGCGCGTCTCACCCTTGAAGAAATCCACGAAAACCGCTTCCCAAGGCACGCCGGCGAGGGCCAGCATGAGAGCGACCTTGTAGCAATTGCCGGATTGGGCAAAGCAGTGAAGCCGATACATGAATTCCATCCTGTCGAGATGGCGTGAGCCGAACGCCTCGAATGCGAACCCCGCCCTTTCTTGTTTCGCGCGAGAACTTATCACAAGGACAGGTTTCATTCTCGCGGACGCGGCCAAGGAGAACGACGCGGATTCGTTGGAGAGGAGCGGCATTGTGGATGTCTGAAATCGCCCATGTCTGAATTCTCCATGTCTGAATTGTCCATGTGTGGGATCGTCCATGTCTGAAACGGATTGGTTGAGTGTCGGTGAGGGCGGTGAGGCGCGGCGCATCGCGGTTCTTTCGCGCCAGGGCGAAGGCGCGCCCGTGGTCTGGCTCGGCGGCTTCAAGTCCGACATGGTCTCGACGAAGGCCGCTTATCTCGACGCCTGGGCCGAGCGCGCTGGCCGGGCTTTCCTGCGCTTCGACTATTCGGGACATGGCACGTCCGAAGGAAGGTTCGAGGACGGCACGATCGGCCGCTGGCTCGAGGAGACGCTCGCCGTCATCCGCCGACACGCCAAAGCGCGCCCACTTCTCGTCGGTTCTTCGATGGGAGGTTGGATCGCTTTGTTGGCCGCGCGCCGGCTCGGCACGGAAACGCCGGAGCTTCGCCCGATGGGCCTCGTCCTCATCGCGCCGGCCGTCGATTTCACGCACGCCCTCATGTGGATGGAACTTTCGCCTGAGGCGCGTCGGGACATCGAGGAAAAGGGCGTCCATTTGCGCCCCTCCGCCTATTCGCCAGAGCCCTACCCGATCACGCGAAATCTGATCGAGGAGGGAAAGCACCACCTCCTTCTCGGCGGCACCATCCAGACCGGATGTCCGGTCCACGTGCTGCAAGGCATGCGTGACCCGGACGTGCCGTGGCGGCATGCCTTGACGCTCATGGAACATCTGTCGGGCGACGAGAGCGTGATCACGCTGATCAAGGATGGCGACCATCGCTTGTCGCGAGAGGAAGATCTCGCGCGGCTCGTGGCCGCGATCGAGGGGCTCGATCCGGTCTGATCGAGTTTACGCGTCTCGCTCGAGCTTGCGGATCGGCTTTTCCTGTCGTAACCGGAAGCCATGGCTCAGAACCCGGATATGTCCGTTCATCCATCCGACGATACCGGCGGGGGATTGTTCACGGTCATCAGCGTCGCTGTTCTCGTCGGCACAGAGATCATGGGCGCCGCTCTTGCCGCCGGCTGGGCTCTCGCCGGCCTCTTCGAGCTCGGGGAGACGCTCACCTACGCCCTGATGACCATCTTCGGGGCCGGCGGCCTCGGCCTTCTCGCCATGTTCGTGCGCAGCGCCTTGCGGGTCGAGTTCGCGGGCCGCGGGCGCTGAGCCAGGCTTCCGCCCGGCACCCATGCTGAGCCGCAGGCATATGTTGCAGGCGATGGCGGCCTCGGTGCTCGGCGCCGCGGATGCCAAGGCGAAGCCCGCCTCCCTCGACTTCGGCCCCCCTTCCCCGTTCTCGCATGACGCATTGAAGCAGCGCGCCAAGGCGCTCGCCGAGAAACCCTATGAACCGCCGCCGCGTCCCGATCCCGACATCGTGCAGAAGCTCGATTATGACGCGCACGGCAAGCTTCGCTTCCGCTACGAATATGCGCTCTGGGGCGATGGCGGGGGGGCCTATCCCATCACCTTCCAGCATGTCGGCAAATATTTTCCGAAGACGGTGCGCATGTATGCCGTGGCGAAGGGCGAGGCGCGCGAGATTCTCTACCGGCCCGATTACTTCACCATCCCTCCCACGAGCCCCGCCGCGGGCTTGCCCAAGGATGCTTCGGCTTTTGCCGGTTTGTGGATCATGGAAGCGCGCGACGGCCCCGATTGGAAAGCCCTCGAGCCTTGGGTCACTTTCCTCGGCGCGTCCTACTTCCGCGCGGTCGGCGAGCTCGGTCAAGTCGGCATGTCGGCGCGTGGCGCCGCGCTCACGCCGGGCGGCCCCGGACCGGAAGAGTTTCCGGATTTTGTGGCGCATTGGATCGAGCCTGCCGCCACGGATGACGATCCGGTGATCCTGCACTCGCTTCTCGATTCGCCGAGCCTTGCGGGCGCCTATCGCTTCGCCCTGCACCGCTCGAAGGGTGTGGTGATGGATATCGAGGCCGATCTTCACACGCGCGCACCGATCGAGCGCCTCGGCATTGCGCCGCTCACCTCGATGTTCTGGTATTCGCAAACCGCAAAGCCGACCGCCGTCGATTGGCGGCCTTCCGTCCATGACTCGGACGGGCTCGCGCTCTGGACGCGGGCCGGCGAGCATATCTGGCGTCCGCTGAACAATCCGCCGCGCACGACGCTCTCGAGCTTCCTCGACGAAAATCCACGTGGCTTCGGGCTTCTGCAGCGCGACCGGAACTTCGACCATTACCAAGACGGCGTGAAATACGAGAAGCGCCCCTCGACCTGGGTCGAGCCGCTCGGCGATTGGGGTCAAGGCGCCGTGCAGCTCCTCGAGTTTCCGACCGATGACGAGATCCACGACAATATCGTGGCGAGCTGGGTGCCGAAGGCGCCGACCGAGGCGGGACAGAATTTCGCCTTCACCTATCGGCTCTATTGGCTCGCCGATGAGCC
>JAFBAS010000154.1 GCA_019247605.1 Hyphomicrobiales bacterium | reverse complement strand
TCGAGAGCCTTGTGCCGGTCGTGGTCAACGCCATCATCCAGAACGGAGGCCAGACCTGCTCGGCCGGCAGCCGCCTCTTGATCGAGCGCTCGGCCTATGAGCGCGTGGTCGAGTGCGTGGGCAAGCGCTTCGCGGCTTTGCGCGCGGGCCCCCCCGAGCGCGATCTCGATCTGGGACCCATGATCAATGCCGCCCAGAAGCGTCGGATCGAGACCTATCTCGCGGGCGCCTCCGCCGACCGCCTGAAGACGCTCGCGACCGGCACTGTCGTGAAAGACGCGCCGAAGGGTGGCTATTACGTGTCCCCGACGCTCATCGGCACGCCGCCCGAGAACCACAAGATCGTGCAGGAAGAAGTCTTCGGCCCCGTTCTCGCGGCGATGACGTTCGAGGATGAAGCCGATGCCATCCGCCTCGCCAATGGTACGCCTTACGGGCTCGTGGCCGGCGTCTGGTCACGCGACGCAAAACGCGCCTTGCGCGTGGCGCGAAAAATGCGCGCAGGCCAGGTCTTCGTGAACTCCTATGGTGCCGGAGGCGGCATCGAGCTTCCCTTTGGTGGCTTTGGCCGCTCCGGTCATGGACGGGAGAAGGGTTTCGAAGGCTTGCGGGAGTTCACGACGACGCAGACGCTCGTGATCGCGCATGGCGAATGACGCAAGCCGTGACGAATGGCGGCTAAAGCCGCGTGGATCGTTCGCTCTTGAGAAGTAATCGGCGGAGCAAGCGCATTTTTGTCCTTGGTTATCGCTCGTGGTATCGAGGCCACTTGTCCAGTGCAACTCGTGACCGATGCCAACTTCTTTCGCTCATGCCCGCGAAATGGGCCCCAGCTCCGCGTTCCCTCACGAGTCTAGATTGCCGCTTCCGCGGGAATGAGCGGAAGGAGATGTGAGCTCGATGCTACATCCGTCTTTGTGGATAGGCGTCGGTGCGGTGCAAGGCACGCCAGATCCACAGCACGATGATCGAACCGAGGAGCGCCGCGAGGAAGTGATCGAGCGAGTTGCGCAGCCCGAAATGCGCGAGGGTAGCGAGTTCCGAGCCCACGTAAGAGCCGGCGATGCCGATGAGGATGTTGGTGAAGATCCAATGGCGCGAGCCGAGAATCATTCCGGCGATCCAACCCGCGAGACCTCCAATGATGATGAGGGCAAAAAAGCCCATCGGTTGCGAATCTCCGACGAAGGCGACTGGCTGATCCATGATCCACTCCTTGTCCGGACGAAGATGTGATCATAAGCCGATTGTTCGATACCTTGCCAGAGTTTACATTTCTGGTTCAGACAAAATACAGCGTCATTTATTACCTTCGGTATTCTTCAGGGCGCGGTAGGTTCTCGACCCGTCAAGCTTGTCCCATGGCCAAGGCGGAAGCGAGGAGCGCATCGAGCCGCGAGAGATCGCTGTAATGGCACAACAGCACACCCGTCGTTTTCGACAACGCTTCGGCCGAACGGGTGAACCCCGCATTCGAGACGACCGCCGCGATCGTGGCGCCGTAATGCTTTCTCGCCGTGAAAGCTTCCTGAACCGCCTTGTTGCCGATGGCCGAGCGGTGGAGCTTGCATTGCAGCACAACGGTGATGCCGTCCTTCTCCGCGATAACGTCGGCGCCCTGATCGCCTGAGGTGCCGGTAGCGCGCGCTTTCCATCCCGCGGCGTGGAGGGCCATCGAGCACCAATGCTCGAACTCGGCAGGCGACAAATCCTTCGCCATCGCGAGCGAGGCCTCGAGCTCCTGCGCACGTCGCGATACGGGCGCCGCGATCAGCTCGTCGAAGAGAGCTTCGCGACGAAAGGCGATGGCGCCCCGCTCGGATGTGCTCAACTGCGGCATCACGAGCTTGTCGATGAAGTAGCGATATTCCTTGCTCCAAGGCTTCTCGTCCACAAGGCCGTAATGATCCGTCTTGACAAGCGTCAATCGCCGTCGCGCCAAAGTCTCGAGATGAATGTCGACGAGACTTGCGATCTTGCGACGCGCGGCAGCGACATGGCGCAATGCGCGCAAAAAGGCGAGAAGGCCCCAGAAGCCGACAAGTCCAAGAGCAATCGATATCAGGGCTGGCGTGTTCGCCATTCGAAGCCTTTGCTGCCGCGCGTGTTCTTGTGTTGTTCTAACGCAAAACCGTCAGCGTACCTAATCGCCTGCGTCCTCGAACGGTACAGGCAATTGGCGTCGACCCATGCTTTCGAGCTGACCACCGGGGCTTCGGCCACGCCTTCACTAGTCGCGCGCCAGCTCGGCTTTCAACTCCTGGCGCCAGGCTTCTTCGAGCGTGGGGACATCTTCCCGGACCAGTTTCCACATGACGGGCGCCGAAATGGTTTCGTAGCTGTGGCGCAGGACGTGGCCGATTCCAGCTACCTTCGTCCAGGGTATATTCGGGTGGCGTGCTTTCAGATCGTCGGTCAAATGGCGGGCTTGCTTCCAAAACTATTTCAACTCCGCGCTGGACCAGCCACTGCCTTTGCCAATCCTTTTCGAAAGATTTCGAGGGATGTAGCGCCGATGACCTCTCGGACACGTTCAATGGCTTCAACCATGTCCGTCAGGCGAGGGACAAGGGAGCGGCGAGGCGGCATTAAAAAATCTGCAACGCCGACGCCTCGATATTTTGCCGTAACGTTCTATGGAGGCTGTCACGGGTCATTATGTCGGTCGGGCGACCAAGGATTTGAGCGGCGGCTTCCTTTACGTCCATCAACTCAAACATGCCCAACTTGCCTTTCCGATAGTCGAAAAAAAGGTCGACGTCGGATTCCTCACGCGCTTCATCGCGCGCCGTGGATCCGAACATGTAAAGATGTTCGACCCCAAGACGCTTCAATTCGGCGGCGTGGGCCTTAAGACGGCTTATTGCTTCATGACGTTTCATGATTCCAACATAGCATGGACCCGCATGACATGAAATTTCCTGGCTGAACGGGGCGGGACGCTGTTTTGGCGACGTCGCGTGTTCGGCGCTGTATCGAGCAGCCCTTTCATGTAGTTTCTTGGGCGATCGGCGCTTTTGCGCGGACGAAGCCAACTTCGACCGGAGGACGCCATGAACTGGGAAGTCTTCATCACCTGCGCGGTCACGGGATCAGGAGGGTCGGTTTCGCGCAGCGAGAAAATTCCGATCACGCCGCGCGAGATCGCGGGAGCCGCGATAGAAGCGGCAAAGGCGGGCGCCGCGATCGCGCATATTCACGTGCGAAACCCCAAGAGCGGCGCGCCCTCGCGCGATCCTGCGCTTTATCGCGAGGTCGTCGAGCGCATCCGCGACGCGGGCACGGATGTCGTGCTCAATCTCACGGCCGGCATGGGCGGCGATCTCGTGCTCGGTGGGCCGGAGACGCCATTGCCGCTCGATTCCGGCAAGACGGATATGATCGGCGCGACCGAGCGCCTCGTCCATGTGGAAGCGCTCCTGCCGGAAATCTGCACTCTGGATTGCGGCACGATGAATTTTGCCGAGGGCGACTACGTCATGACGAACACGCCCGCCATGCTGCGCGCCATGGCGGGACGCGTGCAAGCGCTTGGCGTGCGTCCCGAGATCGAGGTCTTCGACACCGGTCACCTCGTGCTCGCGCGAAAGCTCATCGCGGAGGGCTTGATCGACGATCCCGTGATGATCCAGCTTTGCATGGGCATTCCTTATGGCGCGCCGGATGATCCGACGACGCTGATGGCGATGGTCGCCAATCTTCCGCCCCGCTGCGTGTTCTCGGCCTTCTCGATCGGACGCATGCAGCTTCCTTATGTCGCCATGGCGGCGCTCGCCGGCGGCAATGTGCGCGTTGGACTCGAGGACAATCTCTATCTCTCGAAGGGCGTGAAGGCCTCGAACGGCGACCTCGTCGAACGCGCGGCCAAGATTCTTTCGGCGATGAATGTGCGGGTGCTGACGCCAGCTGAGGTCCGCCGCAAGCTCGAGCTTCGCGGTGCCGTGAGCGCGAGCGTTCAATGAGCTCGATCAAGCGCTGTGCCGTCATCGGGGCTGGCGTCATCGGCGCGGGATGGGCGGCCCGCTTCGTTCTCAACGGGCTCGATGTCGCGATCTTCGATCCCCATCCCGAGGCGGAGCGGCGGGCGCGTGCGACACTGGACAACGCGATGCGGGCGCGCGAGCGCCTCACGCTCGCGCCGATGGGAGAGCTTGGCGAGCTCTCGTTCGTCGCAACGCTCGCCGAGGCCGTCCGCGATGCGGATTTTGTTCAGGAGAATGCCCCCGAGCGCGAGGAGCTCAAGCGCGAGCTCTTGCGCGCCATCGACGCCCATGCGCGGCCGACCGCACTCATCGCCTCGTCGACTTCGGGGCTGCTGCCGAGTCGGCTGCAAGCCGGCATGGATCGACCCGGCCGTTTTCTCGTCGGCCACCCGTTCAACCCCGTCTACCTTTTGCCGCTGGTCGAGCTTTGTGGCGGCAGCGCGACGGATCCGGCCACGATCGACGCGGCGCATCATTTCTACGCGTCGCTTGGCATGCACCCCCTTCGCCTGCGCAAGGAGATCGACGGTTTCGTCGCCGACCGCCTCTTGGAAGCGCTCTGGCGCGAGGCCCTGTGGCTCGTCCAAGACGATGTCGCGACCGTTGCGGAAGTCGACGACGCGATCCGTTACGGGGCCGGGCTCCGCTGGGCCTTCATGGGCACCTTTCTCACATATCGGCTCGCGGGCGGGGAGGCAGGCATGCGCCATTTCCTGGCCCAGTTCGGGCCTGCGTTGCAGCTTCCGTGGACAAAGCTCATGGATGTGCCTGAGCTCACGCCAGACTTCATCGAGAAGCTTGCCGCGCAATCGGAGCAGCAGGCCGCGGGAGCCTCCCTCGAGGCGCTCGAAAGAAAACGCGACGATTGCCTCATCGCGATCATGCAGGCTTTAAGAGCGCAGGATTTCGCGTCCGGAAAGACGCTCGCGCAGTATGAAGAACGGTTGTTCGCGAAGCCCCAACTCGCGAAGAGTGGCTCGGCCTCACCCGACGTTTCGAAGCCGCTGCGGCTCCATGAAGGCGTCGTGCGAACCGAGTGGATAGACTACAACAACCACTTGACCGAGAGCCGCTATCTGCAGGTTTTCGGCGATGCATCCGACGCGCTCACCTCTTTGCTTGGCGTGGACGCGGCGTATCGGCGCTCGAACGGCAGCTTCTTCACGGCCGAGACCCACATGATCCATCTTCGCGAGATCGCCTGCCTCGAGCCCTTCTTCATCACGACGCAAATTCTGCACGGGGATGAAAAGCGCGTCCACCTCTTCCATCTCATGCATCATGCGCGCACGAACGAGCCCCTCGCGAGCGCCGAGCAGATGCTCCTTCACGTCGATGCAAAGACGGGCCGCGTGTCGCCGGCCTCATCCGAGGTCCAAAGGCGCCTTGCGTCGCTCACCGAAGCTCAGGCCAAATTGCCGCTGCCCCAAGGGGCCGGCCGCGCCATTCAAAAGCGGAAATAGATGAAGGCGGCAGGCGGTCCGCGTCCGACCTCGAGAAAGCAATAGACCGCCAAGGTGGCGAGCGCGACGGCCATCCAGGGTGTCGGACGCAACCATCGATCCTTGATTTCATGCGCGGGCGGAATGAGAACCGAGGCGGCCGCGCCGATGGCGAGAACGCCGACACCTTTCAGCCCGCCAGCGAAGCCGTAAAAGCCCGCGAGCGAGCCGAGGATCGATGCCGCCGTCGCGAAATTCGGGGATCGGAAAAGCACCCAGCCGGCGATCACGAAAAGCAGGGTGACGAGCCAGCTCGCGAAAGCCGGCATCGGGCGCTTCAGCCAAGCCCAGGCGTGGCAGATGATGAGGCCGCAGCCGTGCCAGAGGCCCCAGGCCACATAGGTCCAACCGGCGCCGTGCCACAATCCCGCAAGTCCCATGGTGACGAGTGTCGCCATGAGATAACGGGTAGCCCCATGCCGGCTGCCGCCGAGCGGGATGTAGAGGTAGTCGCGAATGAAGCGCGACAGCGAGATGTGCCAGCGTCGCCAAAAATCGCGAATATCGAGCGCGAGATAGGGGCGACGGAAATTCTCCGGCAGAACCAAGCCGAACATCAAGGCGATGCCGATCGCCATCTCCGAATAGGCCGAGAAGTCGAGGAAAAGCTGAAGCGAGAATGCGAGCGTCGCGGTCCAGGCTTCGCCGAAATCGAGCACGCGATCGGTCGCGGCGGAAAAGAGCGGGTCTACGAGCCTCGCGAGGCGCGAGGCAAGGAGCACTTTCTTGGCGAAACCCAGAGTGAAGAGGGCAAGTCCGGCCGAAAAGCGAAAAGCTGCCCCGTCACGACGCGGATCGAGCTTGAATTGCGGGATGAGCTCGTTGTGGCGCACGATCGGCCCGGCAATGAGATGCGGGAACACCATGACGAACAGCGCGAATTCCCTCAAAGGATAGATCGGCGCTTCGCCCCTCATTCGGTCGATCAGATAGGAGATGAGCTGGAAGGAAAAGAAGCTGATGCCGATCGGGAGCACGACACCGGCGCGCGGCAAGTCGATCCCGGTGAGCGCCTGCGCGCTGCCGATGAGAAAGTCGAGATATTTGAAGGTCGCGAGCGATGAGAGATTGAGGACGATACCGATGACCAGGAAGCCTCGCCGCCCGGTTCTTTCTTGCGCAAGCGCGAGCGCATAGGTCGCGAGGACCTGGCCGACGAGAAGCGGGACGAAGCGGACATCCCACCAGCCATAAAAGAAGAGCGAGCCGGCGAGCAGCACGCTCTGTCGGGTCGCTGCCGAATTGGCGGCGAGATAGTAAAGGGTCAACAAAGCCGGCAGGAAAAGGAGAATGAACTCCTGCGAGTGAAAAAGCATTACGCGTCAGTTCCAGGAGTGCTGGAATTCACCACGCTCGACCGCGGCGGTGCCCGGCTTGCGCAACGCGCCTGCGATGTCGTTCTCGATCATGCGTGAGAAGAACGCGCGGTAATGGTTGGGATCGACGAAGTTGCTGGTCTCGCGCGCCGCCGGCGTGTCGAGGAAATAATCGAGCAAGCGCCAGTTCGGATGGGCGCGAACGCGCCGTTCGAGCGCGTGTTTGCAGGTCTTGATCTCGCGCCATTCCAGCGTGTTCTCCTGAGGGAGGATCGAGACATGCGCCGGCGGAACGACGAAGACGATCATCGTGCTCGAGGGCAGGCCGTCGAGCGCCTTTTCCATGAGGTCGATCGCGGGAAAACGCTCGTCGGCGAGAAGCGCGGGGGACAGATCGGTCGCGGGAGGCTGGACAGGCGGTGGCGGGCCCACGAAGGCGAATTTGACCTCCTCGAAAACGGTTCCGCTCGGGTCGGATATCGGTGTGAGCCCAAAGCTCGCCTTGATGCGCCTTGCACTCGAGCGCAGCATCGAGGCGCTCATCATATGCGCGACGTAATCGAGGTCTGAGTCGTAAAGCCAGAACGGGAAGGGGGCGGTGAGCGGCAATGCCGGGTCACGGTCGCAAATCGTTCCGTCGGCGTTGATCACCATCGCCGCGATCTTCGCATGATTTCGCTGGAACCATGAGATCATGGCGGCATCCTCGCGCTTGCGTTCGGCGGGAACGGCGAGTTGCACGAAGGAAAATCCGGTCGCCGCGCTCAACCTCTTCGGCTCGAGCGACATCAGATGCGAATTGCCGATGATCGCCGCATTAAAGCGCGGGTCGCGCCCGCGACTGACATTCACCACCCGCCCGACGCTGTCGATCGGCCCGGAAACGGTGAGCTTCGGAAAACGTCCGCTGTCGAGAGGATCGACCGCGATGAGGAAGGCGAAGACGGCCAAGAGCTCGGCGAAGAACACCGCAACGAAACGGCGCGCGAACCGACGCCATTGCGCCTGGGCGGGACCGAGGGCTTGCGCGGGCGCTTGAGGCACCAGCGTTTCGTCCGTCATTCGCTCCTCGCAAAATCGACGCCCCGTTGCACCGAACGCGGCATAGCGTGAGAAGTAAAAATTGGCCAGCCTTTAGAACATGACACAACACGCAAGAAAAATCAGTGGAGTGCAGTCCTTTTGCAGCGAGCCGAGGTGGCGGCGTGCAACGTTTTCCACTCATCCCCGCGCATGCGGGATACAGTTGTTTCGGGGCTATGCCGAAGATATGGATTCCCGCATGCGCGGGAATGAGCGGAGGTGGATCGGGCGTTCGCGGGCACGTACGGTCTCTCTCGTGACGAGAATCGATGTTGTTGGGAGGGTCCGATGGACCGAACGGTTCACGTCATGATCACGGGAATCGTCCAAGGCGTCGGTTACCGAGCCTTCATCGAGAGGCAAGCGCTTTCGCTTTCGCTGTGCGGCTGGGTGCGCAACCGTCGCGACGGCTCGGTCGAGGCGGTGTTCTCAGGGGACGCCGCGAGCATCGATCGCATGCTTGCCGCCTGTCGAAGCGGCCCGCGCCTCGCCATGGTCGAGGAGGTGAGTGTGACGGAGCGGGCCGCCGACGGCGAGTTGCGGGAGTTCGACGTTCTGCCGACGGATTGAGGGAGCTATGTTTCAATCAAGAGCAACTAGTCCAGATATTTTTAGGTTAGACGCTATATAACGTTTATTCTAGATAATTTTTTTACATTGGCCGAAGCTATAACCGATCGCCATCTTGAAACTGATCTGTGACGGTATCGCATGTTTGGCAGAGGTATTTAACCCCTATCGGAATTAGAGTTGCGTGACCACAGGTTGCACAATGCTGATCCAAAAAATGATTAACATGCCGCGTATTATCCGAATTTGTCCTAAGTTCGTCTGCCAGCTTATTAAGTTTAGCTGCCCCTTCAGCGCGGCGAATTTGCTCAGTGGGATCCTTAAAACGATATTCCGCTGCTTCAAGACTCACGCCAAAGTGGACGGCTAAATCCTTTGGGGACTGAAATTTCCCGGTCTCGCTTTCCGGAATGAGAAATTCTGACGCAAATACTTTGGCTTGGTGTTCTGCCGATTGATATGCGGGGATAAATTCATGAACGTTATTTCCTAAAGCGCGCCGGGCTTTTGGCGCACCGGGGTGCATCACTGCGTGGCCTAGCTCATGAGCTAGGGTCATACGTGGCCGGCCCACCCCTAGGCGTGCATGGTCGTTGACTGTTTTTCTTGCTCGGATTGTTATGGCGGAGGATGCGTACGAAGTAAGGCCGTCATTGAGGCCCATCTCATGATCTGGGACGACCTCGAAATTTAGAGGCTTTTCCCCGGAAAGAGTCATAACCTGTCCACGCCTCAGGCAAGCTATAATGTCGACCTGCCAGTCCTTCCGAAGGCCAAAATAGCTATGGGTTTGAGCCGCGATTTTTCTAAGCTCGAGATTGGAACGGCCTTTTACCAGATAATCGTCCGACATTCGATAAGCCCTATTCCAAACTCATAGCTTTATGTTCCTATCTTAGCTCTAATCTAATTCAGCATTCAACTATTCCAACTTAACTGCAGCCCGTCGTTGCGCCGCAGGTCTCGCATTTCAGGCAGGTGCCGTTGCGCACGAGGGTGAAGTTCGCGCATTCCGGGCAGGCCTCACCCACATATCCCTTGGCCTTCGCCTCGGCGCGCTTCACCGCCTCGGGCTTGCCCATCGCCTCGCCCGAATGGGGAAGCGGCGTGTCGAGTGCAAGCGACGCCTGTTCGGCCTGAGGTGCCGCCTCGTAATGGGCATGTGGCTCTGAAAGCTCGCTCTTGAGAGCCGCTGCGCCCTCGATCGCGTAAAGGAGCGCACCGCGCCCGTCGCCGTTCGTGCTGCCGCCCCCCTGCATCATGCGCTCGCCGCGCCCGCGCGTGAGCCCCTTTGAGACGAAAGCCGAAGCTGGAGGCGGGGAGGGCGGAGCCTCGTCGCTCGCCGGGAGCTTGCCTTGCGAGACGCCACCGCCGAGCACGTCATTGCCGATCTCGGAAGGATCGACATGGGCGAGGTCGGTGCGGTCGAGGTACGAGATCGCAAGTTCGCGGAAGACGTAATCGAGGATCGAGGTCGCGTTCTTGATCGCGTCATTGCCTTGCACGAAGCCCGCAGGCTCGAATCGCGTGAAGGTGAAGGCATCGACATATTCGTCGAGTGGCACGCCATATTGGAGGCCGAGCGAGATGGCGATGGCGAAGTTGTTCATCAGAGAGCGGAAGGCCGCGCCTTCCTTGTGCATATCGATGAAGATTTCGCCGAGCCGCCCATCCCCGTATTCGCCGGTGCGCAGATAGACCTTGTGGCCACCGACCACGGCCTTCTGCGTATACCCCTTGCGGCGGTCCGGAAGCTTCTCGCGCTCGCGCACCTTCTTCTCGATGATGACACGCTCGACGATCTTCTCCGCGAGTGCGGTGGCGCGCGCGGCCGCGGGCTGGGCGAGAATGGCTTCGAGCGCCTCTTCCTCGTCCTCCTCGTCGGCGACGAGCGAGGCGTTCAGCGGCTGGGAAAGCTTCGATCCGTCGCGATACAGTGCATTGGCCTTGAGCGCGAGACGCCAGGAGAGGAGATAGGCCTCCTTGCATTCCTCGACCTTCGCGTCATTCGGCATGTTGATGGTCTTCGAGATGGCACCCGAGATGAAAGGCTGGGCCGCCGCCATCATGCGGATATGGCTCTCGACCAAGAGGTAGCGCTTGCCGATGCGCCCGCACGGATTGGCGCAATCGAAAACTGGGTAATGCTCCTTGCGAAGATGCGGCGCGCCTTCGAGCGTCATGGCGCCGCAGACATGGGTGTTCGCGGCCTCGATCTCGGCTTTCGAGAAGCCGAGATGGGTGAGGAGATCGAAGCTCGGATCGTCGAGCTGCGCCTGTGGCACTTCGAGCTTTTCGTGAAGGAATTCAGCTCCTAGCGTCCATTTGTTGAAGACGAACTTGATATCAAAAGCCGAGGGCAGCGCCTTCTCGAGGGTGGCCAGCTTCTCATCGGAAAAGCCTTTCACCGCAAGCGTGGAATGGTTGATCGCGGGCGCCTGGCGAAGCGAGCCGTGGCCCACCGCATAAGCCTCGATCTCGGCGATCTCGGAAGCGCGATAGCTGAGCGCCACAAGCGCGTCGGGCACCGCGCGGTTGATGATCTTGAAATAGCCTCCGCCGGCGAGCTTCTTGAATTTCACGAGCGCGAAATCGGGCTCGATGCCCGTGGTGTCGCAATCCATCACGAGGCCGATCGTGCCCGTGGGTGCGATCACCGTCGCTTGCGCATTGCGGAAGCCGTGACCTTCGCCGCCGGAAAGCGCCGCCTCCCAAGCGGAAACGGCATGCGCGACAAGCTCCGCGCCATTCGCGCCGAGCCTCGCACAAGCCGCATGGTCGAGCGGGACCGGGATCGTTGCGAGCGCCTCGTAGCCCGAGGCTTCGCCGCGCGCCGCGCGCGCATGATTGCGCATCACGCGCAACATCGGCTTGGCGTTCTTCGCGTATCCCGGGAAGGGGCCGAGCTCGCCAGCCATTTCGGCGGAAGCCGCATAGGCGATGCCGGTCATGATCGCGGTGAGCGCGCCGCAAAGCGCGCGCCCTTCAGGCGAATCATAGGGCAGACCCATGGTCATCAAGAGGCCCCCGATATTCGCGTAGCCGAGCCCGAGCGTGCGATAGCGGTAGGAAAGCTCGGCGATCTCGCGCGAGGGGAATTGCGCCATCGTCACCGAGATTTCGAGCACGAGCGTCCAGAGGCGACAAGCATGCTCGTAAGCTTCGACGTCCAAGTGCTTCGCGTCGCGATCGTAGAACTGCAGGAGGTTCAGCGAGGCGAGATTGCAGGCCGTGTCGTCGAGGAACATGTATTCCGAGCACGGGTTCGAAGCTCGAATCGGCCCCGATGCCGGGCAGGTGTGCCAATCATTGATCGTCGAGTGAAATTGGATGCCCGGATCCGCCGAGGCCCAGGCGGCATGTCCGATGCGCTCCCAAAGATCGCGGGCCTTCAGCGTCTTCGTCACCTTGCCGGTGATGCGGGCCTTGAGCGACCAATCTCCATCGGCTTCGACCGCGTTGAGGAACTCGTCCGTGACGCGGACGGAATTGTTCGAATTCTGGCCGGAGACCGTGAGATAGGCTTCCGAATCCCAATCGGTGTCGTAAGTGTCGAACGCGATGTCCGTGTAGCCCTGGCGCGCGAACTGGATCACGCGTTTGACGTAGCTCTCCGGCACCATGGCGCGCTTGGCGAGCTTCACCTCGCGCTTGAGCGCCGGGTTCTTCGCCGGGTCGAAGCAATCGTCGCCCGGGCCCTCGCAATTGACGCAGGCGCGCATCACGGCCTTAAGATGCTTCTCGCAGATGCGCGACCCGGCAACCAGGGCTGCGACCTTCTGCTCCTCCTTCATTTTCCAGTCGATGTAAGCCTCGATGTCGGGATGGTCGGCGTCGACTACGACCATCTTCGCCGCGCGCCGCGTCGTGCCACCCGATTTGATGGCGCCCGCCGCGCGATCGCCGATCTTGAGGAAGGACATCAGGCCCGACGAGCGCCCGCCACCCGAAAGCCGCTCGCCCTCTCCGCGAAGCTCAGAAAAATTCGAGCCGGTGCCCGAGCCATATTTGAACAGCCGCGCCTCTCGCACCCACAGATCCATGATGCCGCCCTCGTTCACGAGGTCGTCGGCGACCGATTGGATGAAGCAGGCATGCGGCTGGGGGTGCTCATAGGCCGATTTCGACTTGGTCAAGCGGCCGGTGTTGAAATCGACATAGAAATGGCCCTGGCTCGGGCCGTCGATGCCATAGGCCCAATGCAGGCCCGTGTTGAACCATTGCGGGGAATTGGGCGCCGCCATCTGCCTTGCGAGCATGAAACGCATCTCGTCGAAGAAGGAGCGCGCATCCTCCTCGGCCGAAAAATAACCGCCTTTCCACCCCCAATAGGTCCAGGCGCCGGCGAGCCGATCGAAGACCTGCTTGCCCGAATGTTCCGAACCGAAGCGCTCGCCTTCACTGACTGCTTCCAGCGCGTTTTCGTCCGGAACCGAGCGCCAAAGCCAGGAAGGGACGTCGTTTTCCTCGACGCGCTTGAGCTTCGTCGCGACACCCGCACGGCGGAAGTATTTTTGCGCCAGCACGTCGCACGCCACCTGGCTCCACGCTTCGGGAACCTCGATGCCGTCCATGTGGAAGACGACGGAGCCGTCCGGATTGCGGATTTCACTCGACCCTGCGCGGAACGGAATATCCGCGTAAGGAGATTGCCCAGCCTTCGTGAAGCGACGTTCCACCCGCATGGCATGCCTCATTTTTCCGGGCAAAATAGCCCGCTGCGCCCGAAGACGCGTTGACCCGAGATTGTCGCTGCTTGACGCCGCGCCTTGAGCCGTTGATCGGCCTTTCGGCGGGAACCCCTACGAGATTTTAGCCCTCAACTTCCGGTGCCCCACTGATGCTGGAAACGGCTTATCCGGAAGCTTCGGGCGGTCTCGCGCCCAGGTCTTGAACGATGCCAGACGAGTCGGCACGCGTCAAGCTATTGTGGCTGATATTCGGATCAACGACTATATGTGGGAAAGAGGTGGATAACTTTCAATTTGGACGCAAGCGACTCAGCGCAAACCTCAGCCCCCGTTCAAGGATTTGTCGCGAGAAGGTTGGCTCATCCGACGACGAGAAAAAAATTAACCCCGTTTTGGAGAACCTGACGCGGATCGAGACGGATCCTCCGGCGGCCCCTGCTCCTCGTGCGGTCAAAGGCCATCTTGCCGTCTGGAAAGTGCCGTTCACGCGTCGATAACCGCCCCGAGCCGGACGCGAGCTCCGAAAGCGCCGATTCGCCACGCGCATCTTTCGGCTGCCGGGCGTACTTGGGGGCACAGTGGCGTTTGTTCGCGTCCGGCGAATCACGGCCGGCACGGACACAAACGAAATCCCGCGTCCCGGCGCTCACGATGAGCACCGAGACGCAGGGTCAGGCGGGCAGTGGGCCTCGCCCCCAAAAAGATTTGAGCTCAGGTCAGAGCTTCGAGTCCTCGATAGCTTGCGCGAGGTCCTCGTATTCGTTGCAGCCGGTGCCGCAGATCGCCTTGATGCTCGAAAGCTCGGACTGCGCCTTGTCGAGCTTGCCTTGCACGATATAGGCCTCACCGAGATATTCGCGCACCTGAGCGTAGCTCGGATCGAGCGCGACCGACTTCAGGTAATAGCCGATCCCCTCATCGATGCGCCCGAGCTTGCGCGTCGCGTAGCCACGATAATTGAGAGCGCGCGGCGTGTTCGGGTTCTCGAGGAGATCGAGAACGTCGAGCGCCTCCGCATAGCGCTCGTTCTTGGCGAGCGAATAGGCGTATTCGGTCATGTAAGCGTCGGGCAGAACGCCGCGCTCCGCTTTGATGCATCGATTGCGCTTGTGGTCGTAAATCTTGCCCTTGGCGCATACGGCCTGAGGTGTGGGAACGATGCCGCTGTCGGCCGAGCCCCCGGCGCTGCCGCCGCCGCCGCCGCCCCCACCGCCTCCACCTCCGCCTCCGCCGCCGCCGCCACCGCCGCCGCCTCCACCGCCATCGGCCAAGGCCATGCCGGCGGTAAGGGCAACAGCGAGCGCGAGCGAGAGGGGAGCAAAGCCTCGAACGAACTGGCTCAACCGCTGCATGTTGATTCCTCCGCGTTCTTTCATTGCAGATGTCCGCAACACCCCTCTACACCGGTTTATTCGCGCCCGGCGCACCTGCACGCACCGAATTTTCCGAGAATTTTCACCTCGACGAGACAACCCATTGAGGTTGCTGTTGTATTCATTTTAGCGTCGAACATCACAAGCGTGTGATGTCGAATTGCGCCCTCGCGTGGGCAGGCGCGAATGGGTCCGAGGCAAGGCTTTCTTGCCTCGTGCATCGCCGTTTAAGCAGAAGGCCTGGAGTTTGGCTCTTGCGCGCCGGCCTTCGTCGCGCGACACACGAATCTCGTTTCGTCGAGCGGCGCGTAATCTCACGCCGTGTGCTTCGAGGGAGGCCTTATCCGCGATGCTCGATGCCTTGTTTCGACCCCGCAGCGTCGCTGTGGTGGGGGCTTCCACCGATCCGTCGAAGCTTGGCAGCCTTCCCATCAAATTCATGCTGGGGGCCGGCTTCGCCGGAGACATCTATCCGGTCAATCCGCGCGCCGACACCATTCAAGGGCTGAAGGCATTTTCGTCCGTGAAGTCGATCGGCAAGAGGATCGACGCGGCGATCATCGCGGTTCCCAAGGAACTGAGCCTTGCGGCGCTCGCCGATTGCGCCGAGGCCGGAGCTGCCGCCGCCATCATGTTCACCTCGGGTTTTGCGGAGGTCGACGCGGCAGGAGCGTCCGCGCAGCGCGATATCGCCGCGCTGGCGAAGCGCTCGAAAATGCGCGTGCTCGGCCCCAATTGCCTCGGCGTCGTCAATTTTGCCGAAGGCATGGTGGCAAGCTTCCATCCCGCCTTCGCGCTCACCGAAAAGCGCGCGGGAGTTATCGGATTGGCGAGCCAGAGCGGTGCCTTCGGGGGCTTGAGCTTCAGCCTGGCGCGCGAGCGCGGCCTCTCCTTCAGCTATTGCGTCACCACCGGCAACGAGGCCGACATCGACATCGCCGAATGCGTGAGCTTTCTTGCGCAAGATCCCTCAACCGAGGTGATCTTGCTCTATCTCGAAGGGTGCCGGAACGGGCCGGCCCTGATCGACGCGCTCGACGCGGCAAGGCGCAACAAGAAGCGCGTCGTCGCCATCAAAGTCGGCCGCACGAATGCGGGCGCTGCCGCCGCGGCCTCGCACACGGCCACGCTTGCCGGATCGGACGCCGTGTTCGACGCGCTCTTTCGTCAGTATGGCGTTTATCGCGCTGAGACGATCGAGGAGTTCCTCGACATCGGCCTTGCCGCGGCACTCGGCAAGGCACCCCGCAACGAGAAGCTCGGTCTCGTCACGGTCTCGGGCGGCGTCGGCGTGCTCATGGCGGATGCCGCGACCGACCTTGGCCTCGACGTGACGGCGCTGCCCGAGGCGACGCAGGCGCGGGTGCGCGAGATCTTGCCCTATGCGGGGCCTCGAAACCCGATCGATGTGACGGGCCAGGTCGTCGCCGATCCGAAGCTCTTCGAACGCGGGCTCGAGATCGCGCTCGCGGAAGGCGGTTTCGGGAGCCTCGTCGCATTCACCGGCGCCTTGCCGCGCAATCCCGAGCACGCGCCGATGCTCAAGGCGGTGTATACGAGCTTGCGCGAGCGTCACCGCGATGTGAGCCTCATCTCAGCCGGCCTTTCGACGCCACAGTTTCGTGACGAGCTTGCCGCGCTCGCCATTCCGTCCTTCGAGGATCCTTCTCGCGCCGTGCGCGCCGCGGCGGCGCTTCGCTTCTTCGCGCATCGCGCCGCCGAACCGGCGGGCGCCGAGAAACGCGATCTTCCGGCCCTGCCGAGCGGCCCGATCGGAGAGGCCGAAGCCCTTCGGGCGCTCGGCAAGGCCGGGATTCCAGCGATCGAATGTCATCTCGCGATCGACGCGAAAAGCGCGATCGAGGCCGCGCGAAAGATCGGCTTTCCGGTGGTGATGAAGATTGCCTCGCCAGACATCCTCCACAAAAGCGACATCGGCGGCGTGCTCCTCGGCGTTGCGAGCGAAGCGCAAGTCGAGAAGGGTTTCGAGGAACTCCTCGCCTGCGCGCGCCGCGCCCATCCCGAGGCGCGCATTCAAGGATGCCTGATTGCGCCGAAGATCGAGGGTGGAACCGAGATCGTGCTCGGCGCGAATCTCGATCCGGTCTTCGGGCCGGTGGTGATGGTCGGCCTCGGCGGCATCTTCGTCGAGCTCCTGCGCGACGTTTCGCTTCGCCTCGCGCCCGTCGGCCTCGAGGAGGCGCATGCCATGCTGCGCGAGCTCAAGGGCTTTAAGCTTCTCGAAGGCGCGCGGGGTCGCCCCTCCTCGGACAAAGAGGCCATCGCGCGCGCGATCGTGGATCTCTCCTCGTTCGCGCTTGCCCATGCGCACGAGATTGTGAGCTGTGACATCAACCCATTCCTGGTTCTTTCGAAGGGCGCGGTCGCGCTCGATGCGGTAATCGTGCGCAAGAGCCTGCCCGAAAAGGAGGAAGCGTGAGCAACAAGACATCGGAACGCTTCAAGGCGATGCGGGGCAAGTCGCCGGACGAGGCGGGCTTTTTCTGGTCGGGGGGCCCGATCGAGGTGGCCGAGCGAACCTTCTTCCAATCGCGCTTCAGCGGGGTTACGGGTTTTGAGACGGACGAAGGCATCGTGCTCGTCGATAGCGGCATGGCGCCGCTCGGACCGGTGCTCGCCGGGATGCTTCGCGAGAAGACGAAGGCGCCGATCCACACCGCAATTTTCACCCACGGCCATGTGGACCATGCGTATGGTCTCGAGGCTTTCCTGCTTGCGGGTCAGCCGCGCCCACGCATCATCGCGCAAAAGAACATGCTCGCACGCTTTGCGCGCTATCAGCTCACGAGCCGCTTCAACGCGGCCATCAATGCGCGCCAATTCGGCGGCAGCCCCGAGCGCGCGGGTGCGGGTGAGGAATATGACAGCTTCTCGCCGCCTGCCCTCATGCCGGACACGCTTTACGAGGAGAGCTTCGGCTTCGCGGTCGGCGGGGTCTCCTTCGAGGTTCAGCATTGCCGCGCCGAGACCGACGATTCGAGCTTCGTCTGGTGCCCTTCGCGCAAAGTGCTTTGCTCCGGCGATCTCGTCATCAACGCGCTTCCCAACGCCGGCAATCCGCAGAAGGTGCAGCGCTATCCCTGGGAGTGGGCGGCGGGCTTGCGCCGTATGGCCGCGCTCGAGGCGCAAACGCTCTGTCCGGGGCATGGCGGGCCGGTGGTGAACGACCCGGCCAAGATCCGCCGCATCCTGATCGAGACCGCCGAATTTCTCGAGACGATCGTCGAGCGCACGCTCGCCGCGATGGCGCAAGGCGCGCCGCCGCACACCGACATCGTGCATATGGTGAAGCTTCCGCAATCATCATCGCCCTGGCTTCGCCCGATCTATGACGAAGGCGAGTACCTCGTGCGCAACATCGTGCGCTTCTATGGAGGCTGGTGGAACGGGCGTCCGAGCGATTTGAAGCCGGCACCGCGCCTCGAAGTCGCGCGCGAGATCGCCGCGCTCGCAGGCGGCGCGCGTGCGCTTTTGTCTCGCGCCCAAGCGCTAACCGAGGCAGGTGATCTTCGCCTTGCCTGCCATCTCGCCGATTACGCGCTCGAGGCGCAGCCCGACGATGCCGAGGTCCGGCGCACGGTCGCGTCGCTTTACGAGCAGCGCGCGGCTAAAGAGACGAGCCTGATGGCGCGCAACCTGTTCCGCTCTGCTGCGGCCTACGCCCGCGCCGGGCGGCCGTTCGCGTAGATATGATCTCAAAGGTTTAGTTGTACATCGAGGAGAGAACCGATGCGTCCGATGCTGTTGGCATTGCTCCTGACGGTGCTGCTGCCCGGGCTGACCCCGGCGGATGCGCAGGACGCCGCCGTCTATGACGCGACTTACGTGGAGGTGGCG
>JAFBAS010000081.1 GCA_019247605.1 Hyphomicrobiales bacterium | reverse complement strand
AGCCAGGCGGCCGACCACGAGGCCGCTCGCGTCGATCAAAACCCATTTCTTATCGACCTCGACCGGCTTCACCGAGCGGGTCGCGTGCGTAAGCTCTGCTGCCATTAAATTTTCTCGATGGCCGGAATGAAACGTTCGCCGGCGGCCGGATTCGCAGCCGCACGGGACCGACGGGTCAGTAAATGGCTTGCGTTGCCAAGTCAAACGAATTCCTGACGCACAATCGAGAAGTCGATTATAAAAAACATGTTTTTTACAACCACTTAACGAATACGGTAATATAATACCTGACGAATTTAGCGCGGTGGAATGGAGTAGGTGCCGGTGACGTGAGCCACCGGTTCATCCTCCCCTTCGGAGAAAATCGATACCTCGCCGACGGCCAGACGATTGCCGAGCTTCAAGAGGCGGCATTCCGATATGAGGTCGCGAGGAGCGGGCCTGCGCAGGAAATTGATGTTGAGATTGGTCGTGACCGCGAGCGCAACTGGGCCGATCGCGGCAAGCACGGCAACGTAAAGCGACAAGTCGGCAAGCGCCATCATGGTGGGTCCGGAGATCGTGCCGCCGGGCCGAATCTGGCTCTCGTGATAGGCGGCTCGCAATCTCGCGCCGTTCGGATTCACTTCTTCAACCGAGTAGCGCCCATTCGAGGCAATCTGCGGAAATTCGCGATCCAGGAATTCCTTGACTTCGGCAAGCGTCATCATGGGAGGCTCGTTCGTCCACAAACGTCGATAGGGGCCTTGCAGTAAAGGGAACAGGAAGCGACATTATCTCAATCCGCCGGGCCGTCGATCGCATCCCCGGTTCAGGAGGTGAAGCGCTGTGACGGCTAGAGCATCGGCAGCAAAATCGGGGGAAAGTGCAAGCTCGATGGCTTCCGCGCGGGTGCCTTTCGTGTCGCGCCGGGATGAAGGCGCCGTCGCCATCCTCACGCTCGATCATCAAGCTTCGCGTAACTCTCTTTCCGAAGCCATGATGGCAGAACTTCAATCGCGGCTCGACGAGATCGCTCGGGAAAAGACTGTGAGAGCCGTGGTCCTGGCCGCGAAGGGACCGGTGTTCTGTGCCGGCCATGACCTCAAGGAGCTGACGGCACGACGGACCGACGCGGACAAGGGCCGGCGCTATTTCGAGGAGGTTTTCGCGCGCTGCTCCCAGCTCATGCAGAGCCTGGTGCGCTTGCCGCGGCCAGTGATCGCCGCCGTCGACGGTATCGCCACCGCCGCCGGTTGCCAGCTCGTCGCAAGCTGCGACCTCGCTGTCGCAAGCCCTTCGGCGCGATTTGCGACGCCGGGCGTCAATATCGGGCTTTTTTGTTCAACCCCGATGGTCGCGCTTTCACGTAATGTGTCGCGCAAGCACGCGATGGAGATGCTTCTGACAGGCGAGATGATCACGGCGGAGGAAGCTGAGCGGGTCGGCCTTGTCAATCGCGTGACGAAAACAGGGGAAATGGCCGTCGACGGCGCGCTCGAGCTTGCTCGACAAATTGCGGCAAAGCCGCCGGCCACGATCCGCATCGGCAAGGAAGCCTTTTACCGACAGGTCCAAATGACCCTTGAGGAGGCCTATGCCTACACGTCGCGCGTGATCGTGCAAAACATGCTCTCAGACGATGCCAGGGAAGGCATCGCTGCCTTCACCGAGAAGCGCGAGCCGCGCTGGACCGGCGACTGATCGAAAAGCCGGTCATTGCCGCCGAAAGCCGCAATCCAGGAAACGCTTCGAACGACGTGGATCTGGGTAGCCGGCCACGTGCCCAGCGCGGCAGCCCGCGGAGCGTCAGCCCTCAGCGCACGTAATCGGGCCCGACGAGCGCGCCGGTCGCCCTCACTCCGCCGACACTCACATGGGTGGAGAAATCGCCCAATTCCGTGGGTGTGTGCGTATCCACATAGACGTCAGCGCTCGTCGCAGAGCCTGTTTTCGGCTGGCGCACGACGGCGACCGGAGGACCACCGAGCGCCGGAGCCGGTGCCCCGATCCCTTGCGAAGGCGAAGGCGGGAGGATCAAGCGATTGTGCTTCGTCGTCGTCGTGCCGATCTCGACGCCGACTTTCCCTCCGATCCTTATGCAAGTGTCGGTATCGGCGATCGCCGCATAGCCCGGCCCATAAAGCGCGACGCAGCGCGCGGTCTTCTTTGCCTCGAGCGCTTGCGCGGCTTGCGATTTGCCCGATGGAAGAAACATTGAATTTTGAGAGGACGCGTCCTCGGCGCGCGCGATCTGCGTCGATCCGAAGCCCAAAACGACAAAAGTCGCCGTGACCGACACGATCGCAAACGTCCTCGTCACCTTGAGCCTCCACCCGATTCCTTTTGACGATCCGCCCAAAGAACTTCGACACGGAACGCGGCCAAAATACGACCTCTCCTCTCGTTCGCTCAAGACGCGGGCCGGCCAAGGGCTTGCGGTTCGTTCCTCGTCGTCGCATCTGCAGCATGCAGCATATAGAAAGCGGTGCCATCTTGATATGGGGATGTCGTCGCCCCGATTTGCGCGAAGGGCCGCTTTGCTCCTCCAGCTCGCGATGGGCGGCCACCCTTGCATTCCGCTGGGCCTTGCGCATGCACGAATTTGGTGCTCCCCATCCGCTCGAGCGAGTGAGCCGGGTGTTTGCACCCGCAAGGTTGAAGCGAGCCCTTCATGAATGACGAAAAGCAAAGCTTTACCGATCGTCTGATCGCGGCCGAGCACACGCGTGACCGCGGTTTCCCCAATCAGAGGCCGAAGCACGCAGCGACCTTGATCCTCCTGGATCATTCGGGGAAGGAGCCGACCGTTCTAATGGGGCGGCGTAATCCCGCGCACAAATTCATGCCCGGGAAATTCGTCTTTCCGGGCGGGCGTCTCGATCCCGTCGACCGGCGCATGAGTGTCGCCTCGCCCCTACCAGGCGCCGTCGAGCAGCGGCTTCTCGCGCATTTGCCCAATCGCGGTACGGTGACGGCGCGTGCGCTTGCGCTCGCCGCGATCCGGGAGACATTCGAGGAGACAGGGCTCGTGCTCGGGGTGCGGACACCGCTGGACAGCGACAAAGTCCCTGAGGGTGTCTGGCAAACCTATGCGGCCCATGGCTTTGCCCCCGATCTGTCGAAGCTGAGCTTCGTCGCCCATGCGATCACGCCGCCGAGGCGGCCGAGGCGTTTCGATACCTTCTTCTTCGTTGCCGACGCGACGATGATCGCCCATCGCAGCCCGGGCGTGATCGGGCCGCAGGCGGAATTCGTCGAACTCGTCTGGATCGCGCTGTCCGAAGCCAAGCGTCTCGACCTGCCGACTGTCACGACCGTGGTTCTCGACGAATTGGACAATCGCGTGAAGGCCGGCTTCGGGCACGAGCTTCCGGTGCCGTTCTACCGGGAACTTCGTGGGCGCTTCAGGCGCGAGGAGAGGTGAGCTCGGATCGGCCACTCTTAATATTGGCAAACGGGAATTCGGTTTCGCTAAAGCCGATGTCCTTCGTCAAAATTGGCTGCCGGTGCGCCTTCGCGCTTGCGTAGTGATAATGATCCGCAAGACGTCGTGTGTTGACGTAATGAATATCTCACCGCATCAACCCGCAAGCTCGCGTGCTCGCCGGGAGGCAGCCGCGACAGCGCGCTCCATGAGGGCCGATAACTCGTCGTTCCCCATGAGAACGTCAAGCGCAGCGGCGGTCGTGCCTCCTGGCGAAGTCACGTTTCGACGGAGCATAGAGGCTTCCGTCTTCGCGTCACGAAATAGCAATTCGCCGGCGCCCTCGATGGTCGCGCGCGCCAGCCGCATGGCGAGATCAGGAGGTAGGCCCGCCTTCGTTCCGGCGTCAGCCAAGGCTTCGACGAGGAGGAACACGTAAGCCGGCCCTGAACCCGAAACCGCCGTCACAGGGTCGATCAGCGCCTCGTCATCGATCCATTCGACGCGGCCGATGGAAGCGAGAAGCGCGTTCGCCATGGCCCGCTGGCGTGCCGTCGTGCCGGGCGCCGCCACGGCCGCACTGATGCCGCGCGCCACCGCCGCCGGTGTGTTGGGCATGGCCCGCACGACCCCCGCCAAGGTGCCGAGGCGCGATGAAATATCGGCAATCCGCTTTCCGGCGAGGATCGATAACACGAGTGTATCTTTTCCGATGAGAGAGCGCACGCCAGGCGCGGCGCTCTCGAGCGTTTGTGGCTTGATCGCAAGGACGAGGGCTTCGGGCGAAGCAAGTCCATCCGGAGTTGCGACATGAGGCACGCCTTCCCTGAAAAGAAGCGCCCTACCCCCTTGGTCGAGGTGAGGATCGATCGCCGTGATGCGTGAAGGTTCAAGCCCGTGCCTCAGCCAACCCGAGAGCATGGCCTGACCCATCTTCCCGGCGCCGAGAAGGACGAGAGAGGATGGGAGCTCAGCCGACATGTTCGCCTCTTTGTTTGAGCGTGCCGAGGACCTTTGAAGTAAAACGCTCACTTGCCCGGACGAGCTCGTCCTGCGCCTCGATCAGCAAGAGCTCACGCGAGCCGGCCTCGGCCGTTCGTTTCAGGATGCCGAAGATCGAGGCTGCCGACGCTTCGAGTGCGCCGGGAACCGATCGCATTCGCAGATAGTGCACGATGAAGATTGCCGCGAGCGCATCTCCTGCCCCATTGAACTCGAGGTTCAATCTCGGGGTCCGCACCAGATGGGCGACCCAACCATCCGAGGCGACAAGATCGATTGCGCCGCTTGGCGTCGCGTTCGTCATCGCGCAGGTGACGAGAATGATTTTCGGGCCGCGCGAATGCAATGCGGCGAGCGCGGCAAGGAGGTCGCCACGGCTCGCGATCTTGGCTCCTGTCAGGTATTCGAGCTCGAACAGGTTGGGGGTGACGATGTCGGCATGCGGCACGACCTCATCCCGCATAAGCTCCGGAAGCCCCGCGCGTACGTAGAGCCCTGGCCCTGCATCGCCGATCACCGGATCGCAACAAACGAGCGCGCGCGGATTGGATTTGCGCACGGCCGCGACCGCTTCGAGCACGACTGCGGCCGTGCCGGTCGCGCCGAGATAGCCCGAGAGCACGCCATCGCAGCTGGTGAAAGCTCCGAGCTTCGCAATGCCGTCGAGCACGCTCGAGACCTCGGCGGGTTCGGCGACGCGCCCGGTGAACCCCCCGTAGCCGGGGTGATTGGAGAACTCGACAGTGTTCACCGGCCATACCTCGACACCGAGCCGCTGCATGGCGAACACGGCGGCCGAATTGCCGACATGGCCGTAGCTCACATGCGAGTGGATCGATAGGATGTTCAACGCTCGTGCTCGCCCGCCATGGCCCAGGCGGCAAATTTCGCACGCTCCTCGCCTGTGATTTCGGTGATATTTCCGGGCGGCATGGCGCGCCCTATGCCCGCCTGCAGATAGATTTCTCGGGCATGGGCCGCGATCTCCTCATCCGTGTCGAGACGCACGCCCTTTGGTGGGGCCGCGAGCCCTTCGCGCACCGGCTCTTGCGAATGGCAAAGGCTGCAACGTCCGATGACGATGTCGCGCACCTCGCCGAAGTTCGGACGCGCCAGGGCGGCCGCGAGCCGCGCCGGCACCGGGCCCGCTTCGGCGACGTCGCGGCGCGTATCGGGAAAGGTCGAGAGCCAGGCGGCAAGGACAAAGGCGCTGGTGGCAACGCCCCAAGTCCACCAGGGTTTGAGGCCATGGGCATGCATCGTGTTGAAAAAGTGCCGGATCGCGACGCCGATCACGATGACGAGACCGATGATGACGAAATTCCAGCGGCTTGAAAAGGCGAGCGGATAATGATTCGACAGCATCAGGAAAAGGACGGGGAGCGTGAGATAGTTGTTGTGCGTCGAACGGGTCTTGGCTTCCCGGCCAAGGCGCGGGTCTGGCGTTTCGCCGGCTTTGAGCGCCGCGACGACCTTGCGCTGGTTCGGGATAATCACCATGGCGACCGACCCCGTCATCATCGTGCCGATCACCGCGCCGACATGGATGAAGACGCCGCGCCCCGAGAAGACGAAAGTCAACCCATAGGCAAGGGCAACCAGGAAGACGAAGACGGCGACCGAAAGGGCCCTCTCGTCGCGCGCGAGCGGTGAACGGCAGAGCCCGTCATAGATGATCCATCCGAGGATCAATACGCCGATCCCGATCGCGGTCGCTCCCCAGCCAGGCAGGTCGAGCACGTGGCGGTCGATGAGGTAGAGCTCGGGATCGGCGTAGTAGAGCACGCACAAGAGCGCAAAACCGGAGATCCAAGTCCAATAGGATTCCCATTTGAACCAATGCAGCTCCTCGGGCATCGCCGCCGGCGCCACATTGTATTTCTGCAAATGATAGAAGCCGCCCCCGTGCACTTGCCAGGCCTCTCCGTTCACGCCCTGGGGCAGGCCCGGCGGCCGGCGCAAGCCGAGATCGAGCGCGATGAAGTAGAAGGACTCCCCGATCCATGCGATCGCCGTGATCACGTGCAGCCAGCGGATGGCGAAATTCGCCCAATCCCAGGCGACGGCGGTCATGCTCTTCTCCTTAAGGGACGATTCGGACCGGTTGTGCCATCCGTTGGTAAATCGATCCGCAATGCAAGTGCGATTTGTTCAGGCGTTCTCCGACGAAACGCTAAGCATTCGCAGCCGGGGCGGTCGTCGCTTTCCCGGGCGGCCTCTTCGAGGCCTTCCCCTTCCGGCCCTGCGCCGGACGAAAATGCAAGATGAAATCGAGCATCACCTCGATCGCTGCCTGCGCATCCTCGACAGTGATGGACTCGGCCGGATTGTGGCTGACGCCCCCCTTGCAACGAAGGAAGAGCATGGCGACCGGGCAGAGCTTCGCCATCGCCATCGCGTCATGGCCGGCCCCGCTCGGCAAAGAAAAGACACGATGCCCTTTTCGCGCGAGCGCTTGCCCCAGCTCCTGCATCAACCCGTCGTCGCAAGGCGTGGCTTTCGCCTCGTCGAGCGCAGTGAAGCTCAGGGTGAGCCCACGTTCTTGGGCGATGGCGCGCAAACGCGCCTCCAGCTTGGCTTTCGCCGCCTCCCTCACCTCGTCGGCCGGAGCACGCAGATCGACGCTGAAGCGCACCTTCGCGGGGATCACGTTGATAGCGCCCGGAGACGCCTCGATGACGCCGACCGTTGCCACCACACCGCTCGTGCGGCGGGCAACATCCTCGACCGCCAAGATCATCTCGGCGCTTCCGGCAAGCGGGTCTTTGCGCCTCCCCATGGGGACGGTTCCGGCATGACCCGCCTCGCCCTCGACCTCGACATTGAAGCGCACCATGCCCGCGATGGCGGTGACGACGCCAAGTGCCAAATTCTCCGCTTCGAGCACCGGCCCTTGCTCGATGTGACTTTCGAGATACCCGCAAATCCGAGCAGGATCGCGCGCGAGCTTGCCAATTCCTTGCGTGTCGCACCCGAAGTCGCGAAGCGCCTGGCGCAGCGAGATGCCATTCTCGTCCTTCGCATCGAGAGTTTCGAAATCAAAAGTGCCCGCAAGCGCGCGCGAACCCGAGAGCGTCGCGGGGAAGCGCACACCCTCCTCGTCGCCGAAAGCGACGACCTCGAGCGAGAAGGGTAGCGAAACGCCAAGGCGCCGGACCTCCTCTACGAGCTCGATCGCCGACAGCACCCCAAAGCCGCCATCATATCGGCCTGCATCGCGCACGCTGTCGATGTGAGAAGCGAGAATGAAGGTCGGCGCGTCAGGGGCGGTGCTTTCGAGCCGTCCGACGACGTTGCCGATATCGTCCTCGCCGACCGCAAGCCCGGCTTCCTCCATGAAGCCGCATACCCTTTTCATCGCAAGCTTGTGCGAGGGCGACAGGAAAAGGCGAGTGATCTTGCCGGGCTCGTCGGTATCGGCGGCAAGCTCATCGAGGCGCCGCATGACGCGCTCGCCAAGGCGCGGGAAATTCGCCGTCATGACAGCCGGTCCTTGATCCGCAATTCTGCGATGCGCTCGATTTCGCCGAGCGCGGTTTCGAATTCCGCTTCCGGGTCCGCGCCGAGCCGATTTCGCATCGCGGCCATCACTTCCTCTTTCGTGCGACCCTTCACGGCAAGAATGAAGGGAAAGCCGAAATGGGCTCTGTAATGCTCGTTCATGCGCGTGAGCGCGGTGAGCTCATGGGGCGTGAGACGGTCGAGCCCCGCCGAGGCCTGCTCCTTGGCGCTGTCGGTCGTCACCGCGCCGGCGAGCGCGAGGCGTCCGGCAAGGTCCGGATGCGCCCTGATCAAAGCGAGCTTGTCCTCCCGCGGCAAAGCGCGCATCCCCGCCAACATCGCTTCGGCGAGGCCCTGCCCGTCATCGTGGCGGGGCGAAAGTCCGGCTCGGTGCACCCTCTCCGCGATCTGCCGCGTGTGCTCGAACACATCGCCGAAACGCTCGATGAAGAGGGCGCGCGGCATGCGGCTCGGCTTGTATCCGCCAGGCGGCGGATGACGGGCGATCCAATGGCGCGCGATGTCGAGGCGCCGCGCCATCCATACGCCGCCCTTTTCGAGCGCGTAATCGATGAAACGCGCGAGCGCGGCCGCGCGGCCAGGCCGCCCGACCAGGCGGCAATGCAAGCCGACCGACATCATCTTCGGCCGGGAGGCGCCCTCCGCGTGAATACAATCGAGGCTGTCCTTGAGATAGGTGAAGAATTGATCGCCCGAATTGAAGCCCTGCGCGGTCGCAAAACGCATGTCGTTCGCGTCGAGCGTATAGGGCACGACGAGCTGCGGCCCGTGCGGCCCATCGAGCCAGTAGGGCAGATCATCCGCATAACTGTCGGCAAGATAGAGGAAGCCTTGCTCCTCCATCGCGAGCGGGACGGTATTGATGGAACACCGGCCCTGATAGAAGCCGAGCGGGCGCTCACCTGCGATTTTCGTGTGCAACCCGATCGCCTCGGCGATCTGATCGCGCTCATCCGCAAGCGGAACGTTCCTGTAGTCGATCCATCGCAACCCATGGCTTGCGATCTCGAATTGGGCCTCCTGCATCGCCGCGACGGCCTCGGGGTTGCGCGCCATGGCCGCCGCGACCGCGAACACCGTGACCGGCACTTTGCGTTCGCTGAAAATACGCCACAAGCGCCAAAATCCGGCCCTCGATCCATATTCATAGATCGATTCCATGTTCATGTGCCGCTGCCCCACCCAGGGCTGCGCGCCGACGATCTCGGAGAGAAAGGCTTCCGAAGCCTCGTCGCCGTGAAGAATGTTGTTCTCGGCTCCCTCCTCGTAATTGATGACGAACTGCAGCGCGACGCGAGCGCCATTTGGCCAATCCGCATGCGGCGGATCGCGCCCATAACCGACCATGTCGCGAGGATAGGGAGTGTCGCCAGGCATCGATCGCTTGATCAAAGATCGTCGGGAACTTTGCGTCCGCAAGCGCTCATGGGAAGACTCTGGGCGCCAGCCGCATCGAAAAAGGCCCTTGCGGCAACCCCTTGCCAAGGCCGCCGAATGGATGTCTCCTCGCCCATTGTGCCCACTTGACGCCGTGGCGCAAGTCGCGGTCCGGCCTACATGAAGAATTTGGAGGTCTCGGTTTGCGGCAAGCACGCGTTTTTGAGGGACGGCTCACGACCCATGTGCTCGACACGAGCGCTGGGCGGCCCGCGGCCTCGATGGAGATCGTGCTCTACCGGGTCGAAGTCCAGGGCCGATGCGAGATCAAGCGCACGGTGACGAACGCAGACGGGCGTTGTGACGAGCCGCTTCTTGCGGGCGGCGAAATGAGCATCGGGCGCTATGAAATCGCCTTCAAGGCAGGGCGCTATTTCCGCGAGAGCGGCATCGCGCTTCCCGATCCCGCTTTCCTCGAAGAGGTGCCGATCCGCTTCGGCATCGCGGATGCGAGCGCGCATTACCACGTGCCCTTGCTGATCTCGCCTTATGGATATTCGACCTATCGCGGGAGCTGAGCAGCGGTTCGCATGACCGGCACGCGAAACATCTTGCGTTTCATCGACGGCGAGGAGCTGCGCGAGCTCTCGGGCTTCGATCCCACGATCACCATTCTCGATTGGCTTCGCCTCGACGAACGGCGGATGGGGACCAAGGAGGGTTGCGCGGAAGGCGATTGCGGCGCGTGTACCGTGGTGATCGGAACGGTTCGGGCGGGGAAAATGGCATATCGTGCCATAAACGCCTGCATCGCGCCGCTCGCCTCGCTCTATGGGCGGCATTTGATCACCATCGAGCACCTCAAGAGGGGCGGCAAGCTGCATCCCGTGCAGCAGTCCATGATCGATCATCACGGTTCGCAATGCGGATTTTGCACGCCCGGGATCGTCATGTCGCTCTTTGCGCTCTGGTTCAATGAGAACGACGTGAGCGACGAGCGCATCGAAGATGCGCTTGCTGGAAATCTGTGCCGCTGCACCGGCTACGTGCCGATCATCGCCGCCGGCCGCGACATGTTCGCCAAGGGGACCCGGGCAAGGAAAAATTGGATGGGCCGTGCCGACGCGATCGCGAAGCGCCTCGCCCGCTTGCAGGACGATCGCAGCCTGGAGATCGTCGCAGGAAAGCGCCGCTTCATCGCGCCTGCGACCCTCGACGATCTCGCCGATGTTTATGCGCGCTACCCTGGCGCGACGATCCTTGCCGGCGCGACCGATGTGGGCTTGTGGATCACCAAGGACATGCGTGTGCTCGATACCGTCATTCATCTCGGACGCATCGGCGCGCTCGAGGGCGTGGTGGAGGACGATCGAACTCTGGTCTTCGGCGCCATGACCAGTCTTTTCGAGACCGGCGAGGCGCTGGGGCGCATGCACCCCCATCTTGCCGAACTGCTGCGCCGCTTCGGGGGCGAGCAAATCAGGAATGCCGGCACCTTGGGCGGCAACATCGCCAATGGCTCGCCGATCGGGGATCTTCCTCCGGCGCTCATCGCGCTCGGCGCGAGTGTGACGCTCAGGCAAAAGGATGAACGTCGGGAGCTGCCGCTCGAAAAATTCTTCCTCGCCTACAAGCGGCAAGATCGTCGCCCGGGCGAATTCGTGGAAAGCGTGCGCGTGCGCAAACTGGACGCCGCTTCCCTTTTCCATGTGTCCAAGGTCAGCAAGCGCTTCGATGAGGATATTTCAGCCGTTTGCGGCGCCTTCCGCCTCGAACGGGACGTGGAGGGGCGCATCACCGAAGCACGCCTCGCCTATGGTGGCATGGCGGCAACGCCAAAGCGCGCTTCGCACGCCGAGGCTCTCCTTCTCGGACGAGAATGGAGCGAAGAGACGGCCGATCGCGCCGCGGCCGCGCTCGAGCGGGATTTCAAACCGCTGGACGATTGGCGAGCTTCCGCGCGCTATCGCATGCGTTGTGCTCAAAACCTCCTGCGCCGCTTTGCCATCGAGATTTGCGCCCCGCAGATCGAAACGCGCATTGCCGG
>JAFBAS010000037.1 GCA_019247605.1 Hyphomicrobiales bacterium | reverse complement strand
GCTGTTCGCCTTCGCGAGCCTGATCGTGTTGATGGTGTTTTTCGGTTTTGCCTCGCCAGCCTTCATGCAGGTCGAGAATCTTCTCGGCATCTTGCAATCGACGGCGGTGAACGGCGTGCTCGCGATCGCGTCCACTTTCGTCATTATTACGGCCGGCATTGATTTGTCGGTCGGCACGCTGATGACGTTCTGCGCCGTAATGGCCGGCGTATTCCTCACATATTGGCAGTTGCCATTGTGGACGGGCGTGCTTGCGGCCATCGCGACCGGCGCCATGAGTGGCCTGCTCTCCGGTACCTTCGTTGCCAAACTGAAGCTGCCGCCCTTCATCGCCACATTGGGGATGATGCTGGTGAACAAAGGCCTGGCGCTCGTGGTGGCCGGTGACAAGCCGATCTATTTCAGCGACACCGAAAATTTCTCGACGATCTCGCAAGGTTCGTTGATCGGCTATGTTCTACCGAGCCTGCCGATTCCCAACAGCGTGCTGATCCTGTTCGTGCTGGCAATCGCCGCGTCGGCCATTCTCAGCCGCACGGCACTTGGCCGATACACCTTCGCCTTAGGCAGCAACGAAGAAGCTGTTCGTTTGTCCGGCGTCAATGTGGATCGCTGGAAGATCACGATCTACGTCTTGGCCGGCGCGATTTGCGGCGTCGCGGGACTGCTGATCGCCTCGCGGCTCAATTCCGCCCAGCCCGCGCTCGGCCAAGGCTACGAACTCGAAGCGATCGCTGCCGTGGTGATCGGCGGCACGTCGCTGAGCGGGGGCACCGGCACGGTGCTTGGCACGATTATCGGCGCGTTTATAATGAGCGTTCTCACCAACGGCCTGCGGATCCTCTCAGTTCCGCAGGAGTGGCAGATCGTCGTTACCGGCGTCATCATAATCCTGGCCGTTTACATCGACATTCTGCGACGCAGGAAGTTGTGAAAGTCTGGCAAAGAACGAAGCAAAGCCGAACGAGAGCAACTGGAATAGTGCTCAACCACGAAGCGAAACGTGGTCACCCGAAACAAGCTGAAACAGGGGAGAGGAAGAGCGATGTTGAACAGAACGCAAATCAGCACCTTGGTTGTGGCCGCTGCGCTGGTGGGAGCGATGACGGTGTCGCGTGCCGACGAGACCTACATTCCGCTGATTTCGAAGGGCTTCCAGCACCAGTTCTGGCAAGCCGTCAAGCTCGGCGCGGAACAGGAAGCGCAGAAGCTCAGCGTGAAGATCAGCTTTGAGGGGCCGGAAACCGAGGCGATGGTCGACAAGCAGATCGACATGCTCTCGGCCGACCTCGCCAAGCATCCGAAGGCCATCGGCTTCGCGGCGCTCGACAGCAAGGCGGCCATTCCGCTGCTCAAGAAGGCGCAGTCCGAACACATCCCCGTCATCGCCTTCGACTCGGGTGTCGACAGCGACATCCCGTTGACCACGTGCACGACTGACAACATTGCAGCGGCTGGCGTCGCCGCCGACAAGATGGCGGAGCTGATCGGCGATTCGGGCGAGGTCGCCCTGGTGGTGCACGATCAGACCAGCCGCACCGGCATCGATCGGCGCGATGGCTTCCTCAACGAGATGAAAGCGAAGCACCCCAACGTGAAAATCATCAGCGTCCAATATGGCGGTGGCGATCAGCTGAAGTCGACCGAAATCACCAAGGCGATTCTTGGGGCCAATCCGAACCTCAAGGGCATCTTTGGCGCCAATGAGGGCTCGATCATCGGCGTCCTGCATGGCGTGAAGGAGTCCAAAAAGAAGCTCGTCGTCATCGGCTATGATTCGGGCAAGGAGCAGATCGATGCGATCAAATCCGGCGAAGAGGCCGGCGCGATTACCCAGAATCCGATCGGCATCGGAGCCTGCGTCGTTGAATCGGCGGTGAAAGCGCTGAAGGGCGAGAAGCTGCCCAAGACGATCGATACCGGCTTCTTCTGGTACGACAAATCGAACGTCAGCGACCCAAAGATCGGGGCGGTTCTATACAACTGAGTCGATCTTGGGCGCGAATCGGGCTGTCGGGCGCAGAAATTCGGGCTCGTCTCACCGGCCCAGGCGCTTCGGCGGCGTGAGCTCGGCCACAATCCCTTCGTTGGGGTTCAGCTTCGGTGCGCGAGCGAAGTCTTCTTTCTCCCGGGCCGGATCGGTCGAAAAGAGAAGGCGCGCCGGCGGCGAGAGGCTTTCGAGCTCCTCAAATCGATCGTCGAAATTGAGCGCGACCAACAGACCGCGCTGTCCCAGTCGGCGCTCATAAGCGAGCACATTGTCGCTCGCATAAACCAGCGCATAGCTGCCGACGGCGAGCGCCTCCTCCTCGCGCCGCAACGCGATGAGCGCGCGATAGAGCGACAGCATGGAGCCCGCATCGGAGGATTGGCGCTCCACATTGCGCGACGCGAAGTCGCGCGCGACGGGGAGCCAAGGTTCGCTCGCGCTGAAGCCGGCGTGCCGGCTCGCGTCCCACTGCATGGGCGTTCGTTCGGGGTCGCGGCCGAAGCCCGGCGCATTCTTGCCGAATGGGTCTCGCACGAGACGCCGTGGAATAGGCACGTCTGCCATGCCGATCTCGTCGCCCTGGTAGAGGGTCGGCGTGCCGCGAAGCGTCAAGAGCAACATGGCGGCGATGCGCGCCTGCTCGGGCCCGACCCGCGTTGCCACGCGTGACCTGTCATGATTGCCCAGCACCCAATTCGGCCAGCCGCCTTGCGGCAAGGCGGCTTCATATTCGTCGATGAGCGCAGCGATCGCTTTCGGCTTCCATGGTGTCGAGATGAGGTGAAAGTTGAAAGGGAGGTGGAAGCCTGAAAGCGCTATGCCGTAATAGGACATGAGCCGCTCGATCGGCAGATAGGCCTCACCGATGAGAAGGCGCTCGTCAGCATAGGATTTCGCCGCGCCCCGCATCAGGGCGATCGCTCCATGCACCTCGGGTTGGTCCATGGAGTGGATGCGCAGGAGCTGGCGGGCGGGGGGAAGGCCATCATGCCAATCGGGATTGACGGGATCATCCCGCAATTGCTCATCCTCGAAAAGATGATGGATCGCATCCACGCGAAAACCGTCCACACCCCGGTCGAACCAGAAGCGCAAAACGTCGAGCATGGCCGCGACGACTTCGGGGTTGCGCCAGTTGAGATCCGGCTGCTCAGGCAAATAGGCGTGGAAATAGAATTGCCCGGTTGATTCGTCGAAGGTCCAAGCCGGACCCCCGAACTCGCTCGTCCAATTGTTCGGCGGCCCGCCATCGGCGCGAGCATCGCGCCAGACATACCAATCGCGCTTTGGATTGTGACGCGAAGCACGGCTTTCGATGAACCAGGGGTGCAGGTCGGAAGTGTGGTTCGGCACGTAATCGAGAATGACCTTCAGGCCCTTGCGATGAGCCTCCTCGAGCAGGCGATCGAAATCTTCCATCGTGCCGAAGATCGGGTCGATCGCCCTGTGATCGGAAACGTCATAGCCGAAATCGGCCATCGGCGACGCATAGATAGGAGATATCCAGATGGCGTCGATCCTGAGCGAAACGAGGTGATCGAGGCGCCGCAAGATGCCTTGGAGGTCGCCGATTCCATCCGCGTTGCTATCCTGGAAGGAGCGCGGGTAGATCTGGTAGATGACGCCGTGGCGCCACCAGAAATTGTCGCCAGCATCGCGGCTCGGCACGGGCAAATTCTCCGTTCAGTTCAGGCGCATCTTAGGCAAATTGACCCTCCCTGGCGACGCGCCTAAAACAAGACGAAAAGCGGGGATCGGCCGCGGCGAAAGATTCCGCGCAAATGAATGAGCCGGATTCGAGGATCATGGCATGGCGCTCGCTTCGAAACGAACCGCCCGGCGTCCATTTGTTCGCCGCCGCGCCGGCCTGCTCGTCCTCGGGGCCAGCGGGATGAGGCCGATAGCGGCTCGCTCCGAGGTCGCCTTTTCGGTGGAAAATCGCGTGGGGAATTTTACCCGCCGGCCGCAGCGGTCATAGATCGTGGGCCGCCAAGACGAGCCTTCGCTTCTCCCGTCTCGATTTGCCTCCTGGTTCGCCGCGCGGGGCTGGGCACCGCGTTCGCATCAGCTCGAATTGATCGACAAGGCGCGGCAGGGGCGCTCGGTGCTTCTCGTGGCGCCAACAGGAGCGGGCAAGACGCTCGCAGGCTTCTTGCCGAGCCTCATCGAGCTCAGCCGCGCGCCTTTGCCATCCCCCGGCGTTCCTCCGGGCACCGAGAGGCGCCGCAAGCGCCGCCTCCATACGCTTTACGTGTCCCCCCTCAAGGCGCTTGCGGCGGATGTGAAGCGCAATCTCGAGACGCCGGTCGAGGAGATGGGTTTGCCCATCCGCGTCGAGACCCGCACCGGCGACAGTTCGGCCGCGGCGCGGCAACGCCAGAAATCGGCCCCTCCCGACATCCTGCTCACGACCCCCGAGCAGGTCGCGTTGCTGCTCGCCGCGAAGGAGTCGCGTGAGCTCTTCGGGAGCCTCGAGCGGATCATCATCGACGAGCTTCACTCGCTTGTCGTCTCGAAGCGTGGCGACCTTCTCGCGCTCGATCTCGCGCGGTTGAAGGCTATCGCGCCTTCGCCCGCTTGCGTGGGCCTTTCGGCAACCGTGCGCGAACCCGATGCCTTGCGGCTTTGGCTCGGCGCCACGACGGCGCGCGGGTCGAAACCGGTCGGCGGGAGCCTCGCCGATCTCGTCGCCGCGGGCGGCGCGGCACCGGCCGATCTCTCGATCCTTCGTACGAAGACGACGCTGCCGATCGCCGGGCACATAACGAGCTACGCGTTACCGGAAATCTATGCGGCCATCCGCGCCCATAAGATGTCGCTCGTCTTCGTCAACACGCGGATGCAGGCGGAATTCCTGTTCCAGGCGCTTTGGCGCATGAACGAGGACGCGCTCGCCATCGCACTCCATCATGGTTCTCTCGATGCGTCGCAAAGGAAAAGGGTCGAGGCCGCGATGGCCCAAGGGCAGCTCAAGGCCGTGGTGTGCACCTCGACGCTCGATCTCGGCATCGATTGGGGTGACGTCGATCTCGTCATCAATGTCGGAGCGCCGAAAGGGGCAAGCCGCTTGATGCAGCGCATCGGGCGCGCCAATCACCGCCTCGACGAGCCCTCGAAAGCCGTCATCGTCCCGTCGAACCGCTTCGAGGCGCTCGAGGCCGAAGCCGCGCTCGAAGCCGTCGAGGAGGCAGCCCAGGATACGCCCGACGCACGCTCCGGCGCGCTCGACGTGCTTGCCCAGCACGTGCTCGGCGTTGCCTGCGGGGACCCCTTCCTCGCCGATGAGCTCTATGACGAGGTCATCTCGGCCGCGCCATACGCCAAGCTCGAGCGCTCGAGCTTCGATGCGGTTGTCGATTTCGTCGCGACCGGCGGCTACGCGCTTCGCTCCTATGAACGCTTCGCCAAGATCAAGAAGGGCCAGGACGGGCGATGGCGTGCTTCGACCGCGGGCGTCATCCAGCAATACCGGATGAATGTCGGCACCATCGTCGAGGCCGCGATGCTCAAGGTGCGCATCGGACGGCTCAGGGCCGCAAGGCCCGGTGCTCCCGCGGCAACCGGAATTTTGCAGCGCACGGGCCGCAAGCTCGGCGAGGTCGAGGAATATTGGGCCGAGCAGATGACGGTCGGCGATACTTTCGCCTTTGCCGGTGAGATCCTTCGCTTCGAAGGCATCATCGAGGACGAAGTGGTTGCCTCTCGGGCACGTGCCGGAACCGACCCGAAAATTCCGTCTTACGAAGGTGGCAAATTCCCGCTCTCGACCTTTCTCGCAGCGCGCGTGCGCGCCATGCTCGCTAACCCGTCGAGCTGGGCGAAGCTGCCCGAAGAAGTGGCGCAATGGCTCGTCTGGCAAGACGAGCATTCGCTTTTGCCGGAATACGAGGGGCTGCTGGTGGAGACTTTTCCACGCGGTGGGCGCCATTTCCTCGTTGCTTATCCTTTCGAAGGGCGCCTCGCGCATCAGACGCTCGGCATGCTGCTCACGCGAAGGCTCGAGCGCGCGCGGCTGCGGCCGCTCGGTTTTGCCTGCAACGATTACGGGATCGGCGTCTGGGCGCTCGGGGATATGGGGCTTGCTGTCGCGCAGGGCCGCCTCTCGCTCGATGACTTGTTCTCGCAAGACATGCTGGGCGACGACCTTGAGGCTTGGCTTGCCGAGACGGCGCTGATGAAGCGCAGCTTTCGTGCTTGCGCCATCATTGCGGGGCTCATCGAGCGCCGCCACCCGGGACACCGAAAAACAGGCCGCCAAGTGACCATTTCGACCGATCTCGTCTATGACGTGCTGCGCACGCATGAACCCGGGCACATTCTCCTGCGCGCCGCTCGCGAGGACGCTGCCACCGGTCTCCTGGATCTCAAGCGCGTCGCCGTGATGCTCTCGCGCATCCGGGGGCGAATCAGGCATAAGGGTCTCGAGCGTGTTTCCCCGCTCGCGGTCTCCATCGTCTTGGAGATCGGCCGCGAGGCCGTTTTCGGCGAAGCGCGCGACGAGATGCTGGCGCAAGCGGAGGCCGAATTGATGCAGGAAGCGTTGTCGTGAACATGGCCATGTCGAGCTTGCCGCTCGCGCGGCGCCAGTGCGAAATCAGGATCGGCGCTGATTTTTTCATCGCCGATGCCTCCGGCGCGCTTTGGCATGAGGCGGAGCGCACGCTCGTCTTCGCCGATCTTCATCTCGAGAAAGGCTCCTCATTCGCGCGCCGCGGCATGCTGCTGCCGCCCTACGACACGACGGTGACGCTCGCCGCGCTATCCGCGACCATGGCGCATTTTGCCCCGCGCCGCGTTGTTTCGCTGGGTGATGGTTTTCACGATGGTGACGGGGCAGCGAGGCTGAGCGTGGATTGCCGCGCCACCCTACGCACCTTGCAGCTCGGGCGCGATTGGGTGTGGGTCGCCGGAAATCATGATCCGCGCGCTCCTGCGGGGTTGCCGGGCGACCATGCGCCTGCTTGCCAGGTCGGAGGTGTCGCGGCCCGTCATGAACCTCGCCACGGTGCACCGGGGCTGGAGGGCGAAATCGCCGGCCATCTGCACCCCGTTGCGCATATCGCGGCACGCGCCGGCGGCTTGCGACGGCGCTGCTTTGCGACCGATACGCGCCGTTGCGTCCTGCCCGCCTTCGGCACCTATGCGGGCGGTCTCGATCTGCGCCACAAGGCGTTCGCCAATTTGTTCGATCTGGCGCGGCTTCAGGCCGTGGTCATCGGTGAGAGGCGCATCCACCTGTTCGATGCCCCGGCGGTCATCGGAGCGCGGCGCGCGTAGAAAAAGGCCACGACGGCGCCCTCGCCACCATGGCCTGTTAAAGCCTATTCAGGCGGAAAAATCAGGCGTGAGCGCCGATCCAGCGCGAAAGGTCTCCTTTTGACGCAGCGCCGACCTTCTGGGCCGCGAGCTTGCCGTCCTTGAAGATCATCAAGGTCGGAATTGAGCGCACACCGAATTTGCCGGCGGTCTTCGGGTTTTCGTCAACGTTGAGCTTCACCACCTTCACCTTGCCGGCCATTTCGTTTGAAATGTCCTCGAGCGAAGGCCCGATCATGCGGCAAGGTCCGCACCACTCTGCCCAAAAATCGACGACGACCGGGTGGTCGGATTTGATCACATCATCCTCGAAGGAGGCATCACTCGTTTTGGCAGTCGGCATGGCGTTCCCTTTCGCGCTTCGCCCCCCGCGATTCGGGCCGGGCTGGGGCGGACCAATAAGGTAGGGAATCCGGCCGCTGCGTTCAACTGCACCCGAGGCTCGTCAGTGGTGGCCGCTCCAAATTGCCCTCCTGGCGCCCGACGCTCCTCGCGCGATATCACTCCTCCGAACGGATGGCTGCCATCATCTGCTGCAGCTTCTGGAAATCGCGCTCGTTGCGGTAGGGCGTGAGATCGAGGTCGTCGGGGACCTTCTTGAGCTGCTCGTCGCCGATTTCCCGCTCGTTGCTTTTGGTGAAGGCGTTGTAGTCGCGCCAAGCCAGCCCTTCGGATTCGACGGCAGCTCGTTCGGTCCTCAGCGCGATCTGATGGGCGTGAAGGTAATGCAAACCCATTTCGTCAAGGAGCGCCTTCTCGACGGCCTCGTGCAAGATGATGAAGCGGTCGGTCTGGACCCGTTTTCCGCCGAGCATCGCCGATTTCGGCATATGGCGGTCGATGTAGATTTTCTCCCCATTCTGGCTGTAGCCGGCGATGTAGGGGATATCATGCTCGCGATCGATCTTCTTCACGCGCGCCACGACCGCCTTGAGCACGTCACCCATGACTTGCGCATCGATGTCTTCGCTTTTGGTGCGGACTTCGCTTTCCGTCTCGGTCGACAAGGGAGCATTGACGAGCATCGGGATCTCTCGCTCAATGACGCTTGAGTTTCTTGGCGGCCTCATCGAGCTTCATGCAATCATTGCCGAGTTTTTCGATCAAGCTGCGCGCTTCGACCATGCTCAGGCCGTGCTTGCGTGCGAAATCCGCAATTTCATAAGGCATCTCTTTGGTCACGTCGTTGGACTCGCGTTGCGCACCACTCGCCTTGACGTTCTCGGTCATCGCATACTCCTTGACGCGTTAGAACGACCAAGGGTCGAGAAAGTTTCCTCGAACGCGGCTGGACCGGTCGCGGCCCCGCGGCCGCACCGAGCGTGCGAAGAAACGAGCTCTCGGATGACCCTGAAACCGCTCAATTGCGTCGCCACCTACCCTGCTGCTCCCGCTTGCGATCAGCCCGCGCGGGTCCTTGCCTTCCCCCACCCTTGCCGCGTATAGGACAGGGCACGCACCGAGCTTTCGGTGCACCCTGGTGCGGGCGCGTAGCTCAGCGGAAGAGCACTACGTTGACATCGTAGGGGTCACAGGTTCGATCCCTGTCGCGCCCACCACTTGTGCAAATTGCGATGGCTGTGGCCTCCATTGCCACCGATCCGCACGGATCCGGTGATGATCAGCGGCCCACTTCTGCCCCCGCACCCCAAGGAGCGCGAGCGCGGTATATTGAGCCCACTCGACCTCCAGTTCAATTCGGGCACTCAGTAGGAGCCAATGCCGCCCGATGGAGGCGGCAAATTCCCTCGCTTGTCCTTCATCAGCGAGTCAGGCGTTACCGAAAATATTCGGCACAAGCGAGTGACGAACCTCACCGACCAGTTCCAGATTGCACGCATCGCTACAAGCTCCGGTTTGCCCAATCGCAGCCCAGGAACATTGTCATACGCCTATTCCGCGCCTCGCGTGAGTAAATGCACGCAGAACGGCTGATCTTCTCATACATTTGATCCGACGATCTTGAATTTGCAGATTCGTCCGGGCGGGAATCGCCGGGTGGGAATCGAAGGCACCGATCCACGGTATTGGTCGCGTTTTTAGGCCGGGGCGAGTAATCCAGATTACCTATACAAAGCGTACAAAAGACCGGTTACACGAGGCAACTTTCTACCTGTAAAAAATACAGCAACGGGGCAGTGATTCAGGTGATCGGGACGTTCCTGAAAGCGAAAAGGGAAAAAAGGATCGGGGCGCGAGGACGGAGGGGTAGAGGAATGAGCTCGCCAAACGGGTCGCCGCAACCTCGTCGCGGCGTCGGACGGCGTAATCTCTTGATGGCCAGTGGTGCCGCGCTCGCCGCCGCGGCGGGGCTCGTGCCGGAAATTGTATTCGCGGACGGGCCAAAGCCCAACATCATCTTCATACTGGCCGATGATATGGGCTGGCACGATGTTGGTTTTCACGCTTCCGATATAAAAACTCCCAACATCGATGCGCTGGCTGAAACGGGTGCACGCCTCGAGAACTTTTATTGCCAGCAGATTTGCACGCCGACGCGCGCCGCCTTCATGACCGGTCGTTATCCGCTGCGCTACGGACTGCAAATGGCCGTCATACCGTCGGCCGGTAAATACGGGCTCGCCACCGACGAATGGATACTGCCGCAGGCGCTGAAGCAGGCCGGCTATTACACGGCCCTGGTGGGCAAATGGCACCTGGGTCATGCGGCGCCTAAGTATTGGCCCGGCCAGCGTGGCTTCGATTACTCTTACGGGCCGCTGATCGGCGAAATCGACCACTTCAAGCATCAGTCGCACGGCGTCACCGATTGGTATCGCAACGGCAAGCTGATCGTGGAGCCGGGCTATGACACGGAGTTGCTGGGTGCAGACGCGGTCAGGCTCATCGATGCACACGACATCAACTCACCTCTGTTCATGTACCTTGCGTTCACGGCTCCGCACACGCCGTATCAGGCGCCCAAGAAATATCTCGACATGTATGGTGGCATCGCCGATCCGCTGCGTCGAGCCTATGCGGCCCAGATCACGGCCATGGACGACCAGATCGGCAAGCTCGTCAGCGCTTTGGACAAGCGGAAGATGCGCGAGAATACCCTCATCATGTTCGTCAGCGACAATGGCGGAACGCGGTCGAACATGTTCGTGGGCGAGGCGGAGGTGAAAGGAGAATTGCCACCCGATAACGGGCCGTATCGCGACGGCAAGGGATCGGTCTACGAGGGCGGCACGAAGGTGGTCGCTCTGGCCAACTGGCCGGGCCGGGTGAAGCCCGGCGTCGTGAACGAGCTGATGCACATCGTCGACATGTATCCGACGTTTGCGGGTCTTGCGGGCGTTGCCTTGACAAAAAACAAGCCGCTCGACGGGCTCGATGTATGGCCCTCGATCAGCGGGGCGAAACCCTCTCCACGTGTGGACATGGTCTACAATGTCGAGCCCTACCGCGCCGGCGTGCGCAAGGGAGATTGGAAGCTCGTATGGACGGCCTTGCTGCCGCCGAGCGTCGAGCTGTTCGATCTTTCGAAGGATGCATCAGAAAAGACGAATCTCGCGGAACAGAACCCCGAAAAAGTGAAGGAGCTCCAGGCCTGGGTGATCGATCTTGCCAAGCAATCTGCACCACCTCTTTTCCTGACCGAGATGGTGCGCCTGGGTCTCAGTCACGCGCCGAATTTTCCTGACATCGGGGGAGCGGTCGATTGAGGAGGGCTGGTGGGATCGGCCGAGCACCCCTCGAGCACGGGCTGATCTTCACGCCACCGCCCCACTCCGTGATCGTCCTCCACTGACGCAGGCGAGCGCATCGAGCTCTCCGGTGCTCGGCGTCGCCGACTTGCGCAAGAGGGCCAGGTGCGCGCGCCCGAGCGTGCGACTTCACTTGCAAATGGATGCATCGAGGAGGAGATACACATGACCACCCACTTCTTAACGCGAGTTCTCAAATTCTTCGCATCGGCTGTCTTCGCAGTTGCTTTCCTCGGCGCATTTTCAACGGGGGCCCTGGCGCAGCCTGCCTCTCTCGGTCCGCCCGTGGGAAAGGTCCTGGTCCATCAGCTCAGCGTTGCTTTCATAGGCAGCGCGGGTGTCGGCGGCGGCACGTTGAGCTTTGGAGGTCGGCGATATCGTTTCAAGCTCGCGGGTCTCGGGGTCGGCGGCTTCGGCGCTTCCCGCCTCGATGCGACCGGCAACGTCTATGGCCTGCGGCAACTCGCCGACTTCGAAGGTGCTTACCTCGAGGCGCGCTCGGGCTGGGCGCTGGGTTCGGCCGGACAGGGAGTACTCTGGTTGGTAAACGCGCACGGCGTCGTCCTGCGGCTGCGCGCTCAGCGCAGGGGCTTGGCCCTGACGCTTGGTGCCGACGGAATGGTAGTCAGCATGACGCGTTGAATATGTGCCGGAGTCCCAAATTGCCGTCGCGCTCAGGTCACGCACCGCATGTCACCTCCGGGAAGGCTCGCGCAAGGAGGGAAGGAAACGGCGCGCAAAGGATTCGGTCGCGCTTTGAAAGCAATCGACAGTAAGTTCTTTTCAGCTCGACAAAACTTTCATGGTCTCACACAATATTAAGCCGCATATTAACGAGATTTAAGTTTCTCTCAGGCGAAAGAGATCAACATCATGAAGTAGTTTCGTTCGGTGGTCAGTTATGCGTAAGTTTGATCGTTGGCTGCGGCGATCGATGCTCGAGTTTGGGCAATGTCAATCAGGCAACATCGCAATGATGTTCGGCTTGTGCAGCATCCCTCTCCTCGTCGCGGTCGGCGTCTATATCGACTACGCACGAGCGACCGATATCCGCTCGAAGCTCAACGGGGATGCGGACGCCGCGACCCTCCAGGCTGTCGCCAAGAATTCGAACCCCTTCGTGACGACGCCGACGCCGGCCCAGGTGCAGCAGAATTTCGTGGCGCTCACCTCCACCGTGAAGGGCGTGCAGATCAATACGGTGCAAGCCACCGTCACGCCCAGCGTGACCAATTTGTCGGTGACCCTGAACTATACGGGTCAAGTGAATACGCTTTTCGGCGGCCTCATCGGCGTCAACAGCGTTGCCATCTCGGGAACTTCCACGGCGCAGGTCAACGCGCCGCCTTACGTGAATTTCTACCTGTTGCTCGACAACTCCCCTTCGATGGGATTGGGAGCGACACCCACCGACATCAATAATCTGATCACCTATACGGCGAATCAAAAGCCGACAACGTCGCCGAACGTGAAGTCCGGCAGCATCGCGCGCGCGAACTGCGCCTTCGCCTGCCATCAACACACCTTCAACAGCAAGGGGCAGATCACGGGCGACGACCTCACCGACAATTATCACGTGGCCAAGCTCAATGGAGTGACCACGCGAATTGACGTGTTGCGAACTGCGACCCAGCAATTGACACAGACGGCCGCCAGCACGGAGACGAAGCCCAACCAGTTCAGCATGGCCGTCTACACCTTCAGCGACACCTTCCAGACCGTGGCTCCCTTGTCCTCGAACATGAACACTGTCTCTTCGGAGGTGAGCGCCGTCGACCTCGCCTACGCCTACTGGGACCAGCGCGACGCACAAACGTCGTTCGACACCGCTCTGCAATACATGAACAACATCATCCCGAATTCCGGTAACGGCTCGAGCCCATCCACGGCCGAAAACTTCCTGTTCCTGGTGACGGATGGTGTCGAAGACGCGCCCGTCCAGGGATGTTCGGGCGCCGGCGACGCCGCCGATCCTCCAGCTTCCTACCAGCCGCCCAACACCCAACCGAACATCGCGAATTCGCTCACGGGAAATGTCAACGCGAATTGCCGCCTGATCGACATGATCAAGTCTGGACCGGGAACGATGTGTGATACGCTCAAGAATTCACCACGTAACGTCAAGATCGCAATCCTCTATACGCCGTACCAACCCGTCACCACCAACGGCTTCTACAATCAGTGGGTCGCCGCGAGTCCCCTCAACAACAACAATCCCGTGAATCCGAACAACACGACAGACCCGGGGAGCAACGGCATCGGCCTCGCACTCCAGGCCTGCGCCTCACCAGGGTTCTACTTCCAGGTGACGCCATCGCAAGGCATCAGCCAAGCGATGCAGGCGATGTTCAAGGCGGCGATCAACTCCGTTCTATTGACGCACTGAATACGGACCTCGGCACGGCCTCGTCCCGGGAAACACGGCGGCGACGCCCGGTTGAAAACACGCGCCCTTTCACGGCTGATTTGATGGGATTTCGCGATGATTGGCAATTTGCCTCACTAATTTAACGGTCCTGCAAGCGACCTACTCTATAGTTCTAGAAGAATGGATTTCGAATACTGTAACCCAACAAGGAGCCTCCATGAAGACCTCACATCTTTCTTCCACGAAGCGTGGCTTGCCGGCCGCTTTCATTCGCGACGAGCGAGGTGCCACGGCCATCGAATACGGGCTCATCGCCGCGCTGATCTCCGTGGTCATCGTCGCCGCGTTGACGGCGGTCGGAACACAGCTGACGAAAACCTTCACCACCGTGAGCACCGCCCTTTCGACCGCCAATAACTAATCATCCGCGAGACGCGGTTTCCCAAATGAAGAGCCGGAGAGGAGGCGGCCCTGCATGAGTAGATTTGCCTGCCTCGCACGACGGTTTGGCGGCGACGGGCGAGGCGCGGTCGCGGTCGAATTTTCGCTGGTCGCGATCCCGTTCATCGCACTCCTGTTCGCGATCTTCCAGACGATGCTTGTCCTGTTCACCGGCCAGGTGCTCGACACTGCCTTGGAGGATACGGCGCGGCTCATCATGACGGGAAATGCCCAGACCATGTCCTCGGCAAATTTCGCCACGGGGCCGAACGGCTTGTGCAGTCGCGTTCTTGCCTTGTTCAATTGCGCGGCCGCTTACAACGCAGGCACTTTGCAAATCGATGTCCGCACGCCTTCGACATTCGCCAACGCCGTGCTGACGCCGCCCACGATCTCGGGAAACACCTTTAATTGGGGAACGCCGAACGGGCAGCCGCTCTACTCGGACCCGGGGCCTGGGCAAATCGTCGTCGTACGCGCCGCGCTGCTCACACCGATTTACATGTCTTTTCCTGTGAGTTTCCTCGGCCTCAATTGGGATAGCGGCTTGAAGAGCCCCGGAAGCAGCACCTCCCACATGCTTCTCTCAACTGTCTCGTTTGTCACAGAGCCATTCTGATGAAGACCCTGGCAATCTCCGCCCGCTGCCGGCTTCATGCGCTCGCGCAGGCGCTGCATAGGCGTGGAGCACGGTTGCAGGCCAAAATACTCGAATTTGCCCTTCAAACATCGGCAACGGCCGCTGTCGAATTCGCAACCGTTTTGCCTGTCATGCTGGTCGCTTATATCGGCTCGATCGAGATCGGTTCGGGCGTGACGGTCGATCACAAGCTCGGCAATCTTTCGCTTACTCTTGCGAACGTCACCGCGGAGACGAACAAGCCTTTGCTGGACACGGACGTCAACGCCATTTTCAACGCCGCGGCCGCGGTGCTCGCTCCTTATGATTACACGCAGGCCGGGATGGTGCTCTCGAGCATTGTGTTCGACAGCTCCAATCCCCCGAACGCTTACGTGGTGTGGAGCAATGCTCAAGGCCCAAACGTCACGGCGCTGCATCCTGATTGCAAGACCAACCTTTCGACGACCCTCGTTCCGAACAACGTGCGCACCGCCAACGGGTCCCTGATCCTTGGCCAGGCATATTTCCCCTACACGCCGGTGATGGGATACGTGGTGACCGGCACCATCCACCTCTCCGACAACAATTTCATGGCGCCGCGCTATTACATCTCGGTGCCGCGCACCAATTCGAGCGGCACCACTGTCACGACCTGCGTGAACGGCACCCTTTCCGCGCTCGATTTCCCGGCGCTCGGTTGAATGCCCCAGGCATGCGCTAGCGAGCCGGCGAGCCCGTGCGAGCCCGTGCGAAAACTTCCGGACAACTAAGTTCTCGGCGCGGGAGAAGGATATCGACCCGATCGTGATCTCGACCTTCCGGGCGACACTGGCCATCTGACCGAATCCTCGTCGAGATCGCGCGTCTTTTCCGCGAGGATGAACACGTGAGTGTAGCAGGCGAAGAAAGGAAGCCTCGCAAACTCTCCCGTTCGCTCTTCGGCACAGGTGAAGCTTTGATTGTGCATGCCGCTCGACAGCACCCTAAAGCCAGCTTCTGGGCCGAACAATATTTTCAGCGCTTCGTCCGAGAATCTCCAGAAATCGTTCGGTTCCTCGTGAAGCGGCCATGTCTGGTGCGTGGCATGAAAAGTCATGCCCCCGCGCTTCAACGTCCGGTTGACTGCCGCGGAAAACAGCCACGGATATGACAGGTGCTCCAGGACCGCTCCTGAGAAGACGAGGTCCGCGCTTGCCTCACCAAGCATCTCGTGAAGGAAATGGGCGTCACCCACAACGTCCACGTTTGGGGCACGGTGTATGTCAACACCGACGTAACGCTCTGCTCTCGGGAACAACGAACGCTTCGTTGCCGAATCGGGCGCTACGCTTCGCGATCCCACTTCGCAAACCACCCGGCCTTCCAAGTTGCCGAAGCCGACGACCGTATCGAAGGCGAGCTGCTGGGCGGCAAACAATCTTTGCTGAAATGCGGCGGGGCGCTCATGCGACCATGGAGGGGACGAAAGTGGTCCTGCGGGCAGTACGATGGGGCACCGCCAAGATTGATCGGAAGCCACGATGGTCACGAAAATCGGCGTTGTCGGGTTCCGGGGCAAATAGGCGTGAAAATTACGGCCCTGCAAAAAAGTCCCTATTTCTACCGCGTTCTCTCCCGCTTCGAGTCGCAACGAAGTTACCGGCGCATTGCTTTGGTCCACCCATCCTTCCATGTAAATGCCGCTGGCATCGCACCAATACCGATCCACTCCGTATTCGATCGGACATGTGGGCCCTTCCTTCTTCGCAAATTCGGCAACTTGACCTTGAAAGTGGTTTCTTTCGAGCGCCGTTTTAAAAAGCTCCTTCTCCGTCCGCTGCAGTTTTGTGGCGAGCTCGTCCCTTTCGCGAAGAGCAACATCTCGCTGATGGAATGGCCGTCGCAGGAGTGGAATTTTCCGATGCAACTGGAATGGGATCATCGTTTCAGGTCCCGCGCGGTATTTGGAAGAGATCGGAGATCTATCGTTCGTCTCATCTGCAGAAGGATGAGAATGCGCCTGGCATTCGTCGGTGGCAATGTACGCGTTCCGCATGTGCCCACTCGCGAGCGAGCGCGCGATTTTTCCCGTAGCCGGTTTCCCACTGAAGCCGCTGGCCCAGCGTCGATGATGGGGAACCCACCTCATCGAAAAAAATTCGCACCGCGCCTGTTTGCGCACGACACGACCCCACGCACACGCGGACGATGCCGAGCCCATCCGGCAACCTGTGGAGTTTCCGTCTTCTCCCAGTATATCGCGATCATAACATCTGCTATCGTTTTCCCATGGGGCTTGCCTACTCGACAAATCGCCTCCTGCGCCGTTGCGGTTTTCAGCTCGTGCGAACCGAAACGCTGGCGAAGCTTCAGTCGCTTGAACCCGCATCTTCAAGTTCGGAACCATTCTTTTGGGATTTGGGCGGTCACCTTGGTGTCGTGCGCGCGACAAACGGCAACCTGATCTGCATGGATGAGCGCGACACATCGCTCGGTCAGGTGATCAGGCGAACGGGCTGCTGGGAGTCCCATGTGGAGGCGCTTTGTCGTCGCCTCGTTGGCCCTGATTCGATCGCAATCGACGTGGGGGCCAATATCGGTTACCACACGGCCGTCCTGGCGCGCCTTGCAAAACATGTGCTTGCCGTAGAGGCCAATCCGGTCACGGCGGACCTCCTGCGCGGCACGGTCGCGCTCAACCGCTTTCGCAACGTCAGCGTCATTGAATGCGCCGCAATGGATCGAGCGCAAGCTGTCGACATCTTTGTGCCCGAAGAGTATCTCGGCGCTGGTGCCGTCGCCCGGCCGAGTTGGTACGACGATCCCAACCTGAAGCACTGGAAACGCTATCCGGTGCAGGCCGAAACGCTCGACAGCGTGAGCCGCGAGCTTGCGGGCGTCGACCTGATCAGAATGGATATCGAGGGCTGTGAGCTGGCAGCGCTTCGCGGCGCGCGCGAGCTGCTCTCTCGTTCGCCTGGCGCAAGGATCGTCATGGAATGGGGAGCCTACAACATGCCCGCCTATGGCGATGTGCTCGAAGGTCTCGACTACCTCGCCGATCTCGGATTTACGCATTTTTCAAAGATCGAGGCGGACGGCAGCCTGGTGTGCAAGAACAAGGCTGAAATGATCGATCGCCTCGGCATGGGCCGCCACGACGTCTGCGATGTCGCGATCTCACGTTCGCCGCTGCTGTAACTGCAGCTGCGTACCTGTTCGAATCTCCTGAAAATCATTTGCGCGGCTTCATCTTGTCGCATGTTCGTCGCATGTGGCCGCCTAACCGAGAACCTTTGCAGCCACCTTACGAAAAAGCTCAATCTGTCCGCTCTTGCCCGCGAAGGCGGGCATCAATTTCCCGGCATTGCACTCATTTCCTGGATTGCCGCATGCGCGGCAATGAGCGGAATGGGAGCTGCGCGCAAAAGCGGAGGTGGTCACCTATCCCAGGTGATTTCGTGAGGAAGGGTTCCCGGGCTATGCTTCGATGCGAGCTTTCCCAAAAACCACGATCGCGTTCGCAAATGGCATCGCGGCGAAACTGGAGAACCCCGATGGACGAAGACAGGCTCAACATGGAAATTCGGAAGTTCCTGAAAGAGGTCGGCGTCACCTCGCAGCGGGAGATCGAGCGCGTGCTGCGCGAAGGGAGCATAAAAGGCTCGACGCTTCATCTGAAGATGGTGCTGACTTCGAAAGACGTGCCCTCGCTCGAGCATGTCGTTGAGCATGAAATCAAGGTCGCGTGAGGCTCGAGTGAGCTGAGAAGCGCCCAAACCCAATGAAGATTCTCGTTCTCCCGGGCGACGGCATCGGCCCGGAGATCACAAAGGCGACGATGCATGTCTTGCGAGCCGTCGACGCTGCTTCACCGTTCGGGCTCGAAATAGAAAGACGCGACATCGGGTTTGCGAGCTTGCGGGCCGAAGGTACCACCTTGCCCAAGGCGGTGCTCGAGCGCGTGCCCGAAGTCGGTGGCGTTCTCCTCGGCCCGGTCTCGCATCTCGATTACCCGCCGCGCGCGCAAGGCGGGCTCAACCCGTCCGGCGAACTCAGGAGGCGCTTCGAGCTTTTCGCCAATATACGCCCGTCTCGCTCACGCGAGGGCCTGACGCCTTTGCGCAAGCCGATGGACCTCGTCATCGTGCGCGAGAATACGGAAGGGTTTTACGCGGACCGCAACATGTTCGAGGGTTCCGGCGAATTCGCCCCCGAACCCGACATGGCGCTTTCGCTTCGCAAGATCACGGCGAAGGGATCGCGCCGGATCGCGAAGGCGGCGTTTGAGCTTGCAAGACAGCGGCGCCGGAAAGTGACGGCGGTCCACAAGGCCAATGTGCTGAAGCTCACGGACGGCCTCTTCCTGCGTGAGGTGCGCAAGGTGGCGGGGGAATTTCCAGACGTCGAGCTCGACGAGATGATCGTCGACGCGACGGCCGCGCATCTCATTCGAAATCCGGACCGCTTCGACGTGATCGTCACCACGAACATGTTCGGCGACATCCTCTCCGATGAAGCTTCCGAGCTTGCGGGGAGCCTCGGGCTCGGCGGCTCGATCAATCAGGGCGACGAGATCTGCGTCGCGCAGGCCCAGCACGGCTCGGCGCCCGACATCGCCGGACAGAACATAGCCAATCCGACATCGCTCATTTCGAGTGCCGCCATGCTCCTCGCCTGGCGAGGACGCAAGGATGGCAACCCGATCCTCGAGAACGCCGCTTGGCTGGTCGAGGCTTCGGTCGAGCGCGCGCTCGCCAACCCAAAGCTGCGCACGGCCGACCTCGGCGGCGCGCTGTCGACGGATGGCTTTGCTCAAGCGGTGGCCGAGGGCATTTCCGATATCCACGGCAAAACCGGCATGCGTGCGAAGCCTCCGGTTCCGGCAAGCTCGTGAATGAGGCTTCTCGGCGCACGAGGGATGTCAGAGTTCATGTGGCATGGCTCCGCGGGTGTGGTATGGGCTGAAACATGACCACAAAGCTTCTGCCCGATCTCACCATCTGCGGCCTCGATGAGCTCGGCGACCACTCTGCCCGCGCCGTGACGCATGTGCTCTCGATCCTTGATCCGAATTGGCCTGAGCCCGAGGCCTTCTTCGCCTACGATCCTCATCACCGCACCGAAATGCATTTCACCGACGCCATCGAGCCCGGGCCCGCAATCGTGCTTCCGCAAGCGCATCATGTCGAGGAGATCCTCGCTTTCGGAGCGAATTTCCAGCGTGACCTTGCGGCGCGGGGCGAAGGGCATCTTCTCATTCATTGCCATGCCGGAATTTCCCGCTCCACGGCCGCGATGACGACCTTGCTCGTGCAGGCCGACCCTGAGGCGACGGAGGAGCGCATCTTCGAACGGCTCGTCGCCATCAGGCCGAAGGCCTGGCCGAACTCGCGCATGATCGGCTTCGCCGACGACCTCCTCGGACGGGGCGGCCGGCTCACAGAGGCTCTCCGCCGTCATTACGGACGAAGACTCGCGCTTCGCCCCGAGCTTGCCGATGTGATGGCAGGCCTCAACCGCGCTCGCGAGGTCGAGATGGCGGTGATGCCGGAAACACCCTGAGCGCTGATCAGAACCGCACCCCGTCATGCGCGGGGGTATCGGCCGGCGCATCCGTGCCTTTTCGTTTGCGCTCCCATCACGGAACGGCCAAGAAGCAATCTTGGCAAGGACGTCGAAACAGGCGAGCATCGCTTCCTCGCGGCAAGTGCCGTTTCCCCTCAACCGACAAATTAATTAGCGGCGAGAGGACATGAATTCGCCCGACGTGAAGACTCCGCCCGAAACGCAGCCGACGGCTTCGAGCCCCCTCGAAGCGCTGGTTGTCAAAAAGGTGGCGTGGCGAATCTTGCCGCTTGCCGCGATCGCCTATTGCGTCGCCTTCATCGACCGCACCAATGTGGCGGTCGCGGCGTTGACGATGAACGCGGATCTCGGCCTCACTGCCACGCTGTTCGGGTTCGGCGCCGGCATTTTTTTCTTCGGCTATTTCATTTTCGAGGTGCCGAGCAATGTGATTCTCGAGCGCGTCGGCGCGCGCCGCTGGATCGCCCGCATCATGATCACCTGGGGAATCATTTCGGCCGCCTCGGCTTTCGTCACGGGGCCTAAAAGCTTCATCCTGGTGCGCTTCCTCTTGGGCGCGGCCGAGGCGGGCTTCTTCCCGGGGATGGTTTTCTACTTCACCTATTGGTTCCCCGACCGATATCGTGGCCGTGCCATCGCGGCGCTCTTTTTCGCGCAGCCGATCGCCAACGCTCTCGGCAACGCCATCTCCGGATTGATCCTCGGCATGGACGGCGTGCTCGCCTTGCGCGGCTGGCAATGGGTGTTCATCCTTGAAGCGTTGCCGGCCGTGATCCTGGCTTTCGTGGTGCTTGCCGTGATGATCGACAGGCCCGCTCACGCGGCCTGGCTTCGTCCGGAGGAGCGCGCCTGGCTCGAGGCGGAGCTCGAAACTGAGCGGCGCCAGATCGAGGCCAAGGGACGCCTGAGCCTTTGGAAGGCGCTCGCCGATCCGCGCGTCTATTCATTGGCGATGATCTATCTGACGAGCTCGACCGCGAGCTATGGCACGACTTTCTTCATGCCGCAGATCGTGAAGGGGCTCGGTCTCACGAACACGATGACCGGCATCGTCTCGGCAATCCCCTTCCTCATCGGCATGGCAGGGCTCCTGATCTGGGGATGGTCCTCGGACAAGAGCGGAGAGCGGCGCTGGCATCTGATCAGCGCGTCCTTCGTCGGCTTTCTCGGCCTGGCGGGTGCGGGCCTCTTCGGAAGCACGTATTGGGCCCTCGCTGCGATGTCGATTGCGATTGTCGGGATCTATGGCTCACGCACCGCGTTCTGGCCCCTGCCCTCGCAATTCCTCAGCGGCACGGCCGCCGCGGGCGCCATCGCGTTCATCAACGCGATCGGAAATCTCGGGGGCTATTTCGGTCCCTTCGTCGTCGGCTGGATCAAGGACGAAACCAACAGTTTCGAGTTCGGACTTTACTTTCTGGCGCTTTGCTCGCTTGCGTCGGCCGCGATCACGTTTTTCGCCGGTCGGGCCGTGGGCGCGCGTGGATCGGCGCCGCTCGCCGAAGCCTCCACTGGCCGGAGCGGGTGAGGCCCTGACATCCGCGTCGAAACGTCTCTTCATCCCCGCCACTCGGCAACCCCCCTCAGCGGCCGGTGCGCCCCGACGGCCTTCTCAAACCGCGACAACCGCCCTTTCCGAATTCGTCGATGGCACTTGCCCGAAATCATAAGGAGCCTTATATAAACGCTGCACAAGAAAAGCATCCTTATGACAAAGAAACTCGAAACCGACCTTCTCTATCTGCTCTATGACGTGGCTCGGCTGATGCGCACGCGCGCCGATCAGCGCGCACGCCGGCAGCACGGGATGACGCGCGCCCAATGGGTGATCCTAAGCTGGCTCGAGCGCCAATCGGGCATCTCGCAAAGCGATCTCGCGGGCCTCGTCGAGGTGGAACCGATCACGGTCTGCCGGCTTGTCGACAGGCTGGAGGCGCGAGGCCTCGTGGAGCGGCGCCCGGACGCCAAGGATCGCCGGGTCAAACGGCTTCATCTCACCCCGAAGGCAAAGCCTGTTCTCGACGACATCCATGCCTGGCGCGACGCCTTGCGCGAGGAGGTGACGGCCGGCATTTCCGATGCCGCGCTCAACACGCAAATCGACACGCTACTGCGCATGAAAGCCAATCTTGCGCAGGCGCCGATGTTCGCACAGGCCGTGTGAGGGCGGTACGATGACGCGAGGAAATGTGAAGATCGTCCGCCCCGGTGGCGAGGTCGTCGAGATCAAGCCCGGGACCGGCGCGCCTCTAGAAGAGAGCGCCGAGCCCGGCCCGACCGACGTCGGCACTCGGAAATTCCCGGCCGACGCCGCGATGGCCTCATCTCCTGCTCCTGCTTCTGCTTCCGCTTCCGCTTCCGTTTCCGCCTCCGCGCCCCCACAGGCAAGAGGCGAGCCGCGCGAGCGGCCAAGCGTGCGCAGCGACGCGCCCGCTGCGCGCCGCGAGGCTCCGGCCCCGGTGACACCGCTCGACAGCACCGCAAAACCGGTGAGGCGCGCGAAGGGAAGGCGACGCCTTCGCGCCATGCTCATGCTCGGCGGGATCGCGGCCGTGCTCATCGTCGCCGCCGTCTTCTGGTTTCGCGGTGGGCGCTACGTTTCGGCAGACGACGCCTATGTGAGGGCAGCGAAGCTCATGGTCTCGACCGATGTGTCGGGTCTCGTGTCCGAAGTCGATGTGCATGAAGGCGAGAAGGTCGCGGCGAACCAAGTGCTTTTCAAAATCGATCCGCGGCAATTCCAGATCGCGCTCGACCAAGCCAAGGCGCAGCTGGGACAAGTCGAGTTGACCATCAACGCGACGAAGGAAGATTACCGGCGCATCCTGAACGACATCGACGCGCAGAACGCGCAGGTGGATTTGGCGCAGACGAATTTCGATCGGGCCGCCTCCCTCCTCAAGACGGATTTCGGCACGAGGGCCACCTACGACCAGACGCATTTCACCTTGCTGGCCGCGCAAAAGACGCTTCAATCCCTGAAGCAACAGGCGCAGGTCACGCTGGCGCGCCTCAACGGCAACGTCGACGCGCCGATCGAGACCATGCCGCAATGGCAGCAGGCGAAGGCTCAGGTCGATGAGGCGCAAAGACAGCTCGACCACACCGTGGTGCGCGCGCCCTTCGCCGGAATCGCGACGCAGGTCGATGCCTTGCAGCTCGGGACCTACCTCGTTTCGCAAACGGCGGCGCTCACCAACACCGGCGCGGTCGGTCTCGTCTCCCCAAACCATGTGTGGGTCGATGCCAACCTGAAGGAGACCGATCTCACCTATGTGAAGCCCGGCGACCCGGTCGAGATCACCGTCGACTCCTACCCCGGGCGGAGCTGGGCCGGAAAGGTCGAGAGCATCAGCCCGGCGAGCGGCGCCGAGTTCTCGATCCTGCCGCCGCAGAACGCAAGCGGCAATTGGGTGAAGGTCGTGCAGCGCATCCCGGTGCGGATCACCGTCGAGCAGAAGGACGGTTACCCGATCTTGCGCTCGGGCATGAGCGTGGTGGTGGACATCGACACGGGCCACAAGCGCACGATCTCCGAGCTCTGGGGCGGTGCGCCACCGGAGAGAACCGATGTCGCGGCCAAGAACTGAGGTCCGCGCGGGCGAGGACGAGGCCCCCCAGCATCGCGGCATCATCACCGTCTGCGTGATGGCCGCGACCTTGATGCAGGCGCTCGACCAGACGATCGCCAATGTGGCGCTTCCTTATATGCAGGGCAGCCTTTCGGCGACCTCCGACCAGATCACCTGGGTTCTGACCTCCTACATCGTGGCTGCCGCCATCATGACCTCACCGGTTGGATGGCTGTCCGCCCGCTTTGGCCGCAAGGGATTTTTCATCACCTGCCTTGCCGGATTCACTCTTGCCTCGATGCTCTGCGGCTTGGCGGAATCCCTCACGCAAATGGTGCTGTTTCGGCTGCTGCAAGGGATGTTCGGCGCGGCTCTCGTGCCACTCTCACAAGCCACGATGCTCGATCTTTACCCGCCCGAGCAGCGCGGCTCCGCCATGGCGATGTGGGGAATGGGCGTGATGGTGGGGCCCATCCTCGGTCCGACGCTCGGGGGCTATCTCACGGATGCTTACGATTGGCGCTACGTGTTCTACATCAACGTGCCGATCGGCGTGCTTGCCATCTGCGGCCTTGTCTTTTTCCTCAGCGACACGCGGCGCAATTCCAAGCTGCCCTTCGACTGGATCGGCTTCTTGGTGCTGAGCCTCGGCATCGGGGCGCTTCAGCTCATGCTCGACCGTGGCGAGCAGAAGGATTGGTTCGGATCGACCGAGATCGTCATCGAGACGGTGCTTGCAGGTCTCGGGCTCTATCTCTTCGTGGTGCATGTCTGGCTCGCCGAGAAACCCTTCATCACGCCGCGCATTTTCGCCGACATAAACTTCACCTCGGGGTTCCTGGTGATGTTCGCGGTGAGCATGGTGCTCCTCTCGAGCTCGGCGCTGCTTGCGCCCTATCTGCAAAACCTCGCCGGTTATCCGGTAAGCACGGCAGGCCTGCTGATGGCGCCGCGCGGCGTCGGCACGATGATCGCGATGATGGTGGCCGGAAGACTAACGAACCGGGTCAATCCGCGTCTTTTGATGCTTATAGGCGTCGTGCTCCTCGCGGGTAGCCTTTGGCAGATGACGAGCTGGACGCCCGACATCGCAGCGTGGCCGTTGACGATCACCACCGCGATCCAAGGCTTCGGGCTCGGCTTCGTCTTCATCCCCTTGCAGGTCGTCGCCTTCGCGTCGCTGCCGGCTGAGCTTCGCACGGACGGAACCGCTCTGTTCGCGTTGATCCGCAATGTTGGCAGCGCGATCGGGATTTCGGTTACTTCCTTCTTGCTGGCGCAAAACACGCAGACGATGCACGCCGAGCTTGTCCAGAGCGTCACCCCCTTCAATCGCATGCTGCAAACGGGCGGCGCTTACGTGTTCTGGAACAGTGCGACCTCTGCCGGCCTGACGGCGCTCAATAACGAGGTCACGCGGCAAGCGCTGAACATCGCCTACATCGATGATTTCACGCTGATGCTTTGGGTGAGCTTGCCGACCGCGCTCCTCCTTCTCTTCATGCGCAAGCCCCGTGTGGCGGCAGCACCGAGCGCCGAGCACGCGGTTCTCGATTGAGCGAGCTCAGCCCTTGCCGCTCTAACGCGGTGTGGGCTGCTCGTTGAACAAGGAATGCCCGGTCTTGGCGAGCATATTGCCGAGGAGGAGGGCAGCCGCGACGATCACGATGACGAGAAGCGCGGCTTTGAGGCGCTTGAGAAGAATGATCTGCGTCCTTCCCTGAACGTGATAGCCTAACTCTCGGCGCGATGAAGCCGGAAAACCAGGATTTCCGCAAATTTGCTGTCACGACTCGCCTGTGATCGCGCGAGCCCTCACTTGAGCTCAAAACGGCAGTTTGCCCGAACGCCCGCGAGCTCGCGCAACGCCGACAAGGTGTCTGGAGGAAGCACGAGCCCTTTTGCGCGGTTCTCGACGTCGTTTCGCGCTTCGAGCTCGCCGGGATACAGGATCTCGGTCGCCCCGTTGGCGAGACGACCCGATTTGAGCTCGGCGATGAGTTTACCCATCCGGACCTCGAATTCGGCAAGCGGCTGAAAGGCAGCGATGTCGAGCGCGATCATCAGATGGCCGGCTCCGCTCTTGTGCTCGCTCTGGTAGGGCCCGCGTACGCTTGTCCCAAAATTGCTCCCGGTGAGGACGCCGGAGAGCACATCCATCATCACGGCGATGCCATAGCCCTTGTGCTCGCCCATCGGCAGAATAATGCCGCTCAAGGCAGCGAGCGGATCGGTCGTGGGCTCGCCTTCGTGATCGATGGCCCAGCCGAGAGGAATCTTTTGTCCCTTCTGGCGCGCGAGGTAGACCTTCCCGCGCGCCACCACCGTGTTGGCGATGTCGAGCACCATCGGAGCGTGCTCGCCCGCGGGGGCCGCGATCGACCATGGATTGTTGCCCACCCGTTTCTCGCGCCCGCCCCATGGCGCCATCGCCGGGCTGGCGTTCGTTGAAAGAAAGGCGACGCACCCTTCTCGCGCGGCACGGCGCGTGAAATACATCGCGGTGCCGAAATGGTTGGAGTTGCGCACCGCGACGACCCCGATCCCATGCGCCTTCGCCCGACGCACGGCTTCATCCGCCGCGCGCGCCGCGAGCACTTGGCCCATCGAGTCACGCCCGTCCACCACTGCCAACGCCCCCGCATCGATAACGAGGTGAGGATCGGCTGCAGCCCGCATGGCGCCTGAGCGTAGCCGCGCGACATACCAGGCAAGCCGCATCACGCCATGCGATTGGTGACCCCAGAGGTCGGCCTGGACGAGCGTGTCGGCCGCGAGCCTCGCCTCGTCTTCGGGCACGCCGTGGGTGACATAGACGGCGGCCACGAAATCGAGAAGCTTCTCGGCTTGGATGCGCGAATCGGAATGCATGAGCGCAGCCTTACTTTCCCTGGACGTCCGCTCGCGAAATTTCGGCGAAGTCCCAGACGCACCTTTCGTGAACCGCCGTGGTTTACGCGGCCTCACGCCTCGGCGATAGTCGCAATTCACGACGACGCAGGAAGCGCGCGACGAGAAGGGCGGCATTGAGGTTGTGCAAATCGATGCGCCCGATCACCGGGTCGGCGCTTGACCTCAAGGATCGCGCCACGCGAAGAAGGGAAGCGAGGCTGACGACCATGGCGCGAGGCGCCATTGTCGAAAGCCCGGGTGCGATCATCTCGAGCTGGCCGGGATCGGCCAGCATGGCGCGCGCACGTCGCTTGGCGACATCGCGCATGAGCTTGAGCGCGGCGCGCTCCATCGCAATGGTGACGCGCAGCGAGGATGGGTGGCGCCGGATGCGCTCCTCGACTGGAGGACGGTTCCGCCCGAAACCGGCGGGCGAGCCGGACCGAAAGTGCCGGCCCATTCTACGCCCCTCCCGTCGAAACATCGGAACGCCCGCCGGCATTCGTTTGGCCCTGAGCATTGATGGCGGCGGCGATCGCATGTGCGTGGGCTGCGTCGCGCGCGGGCAAATAAACGCGCGTTGCCTGGCCATCCGTCAGCCGCACGTAAAAGCTTTTGGCGCGCGTAAATGCGTCCTCCTCGGCACGCGCCACGAGGGTTTCCGTAAGGTGAATGTGAGCCATGAATTCCACTCCTCCACCGCATAAAGCGCGGTGCGGAGTAATATTCCCCTATTTGGGGAATATGTCAACCCCTAATAGGGGAATATACCAGTGACCCTTATCGGGGTACCATGAGCTTTACCCTCGCAGCCCACTCGATGGGAGTGTCGAGGATCGGGTCACCATATTGACCCGCGAGGTGATAGAGATCCGGCGCGCTTTTGCTCCTGGCGATCTTCTTCACGAGAACGCGCCCGTCCGGGAGTCCGACGACGCACAGCTTGCCGACGAGATCGGGAGTCACCGGACGACGCACATCATCGTAGTAAACGAGCGCGCGATCGAAGAGCGTGCCGAGGCTGTCTCCTCTGACTTCCACCGCAACCGTCCGGTCGTTCGACCCCTCGACGGCCTGCACCTCACCGAAGGGCCCCTGGCCTTCCTCGTAAAAGTGAGCCTCGGCGCCGGCACCCACATGGCCGACGAGCGGGACGCTGCCTCGATCGGCGATCACATCGCCCTCGCTCACCTCAAAGGCCTTTGCCGCAAGCCCGATCGTTCGCTCCGTGAGATGACGTTCACCGCGCTCGAGCTTGATGAACTGCCCGCGCGAGATCCCCATCGCGGTAGCGGCCTGCTCGTGCGTCCAGCCGTGCTCGGCGCGCAGACGTTTTAAATTGTTTCCCATGCAGGGGAATAATGCCACAGGTTAAAATCTAAATCATTCCCCTTTTAGGGGTTGACATATTCCCCTTAAAGGGAAATAACCTGTCCTCGTAATCTGTTCTCTAAGTCCAGCTCGGGGAATGCCGCGATGATCTCTCGAACAACCAATCTCAGGCGTAAAGACGCGAGCGCGCTTGCCCGGCCCGCCGCGTCGCCCGACGCCCCGGACCCTAAATCGATGCTCGCTTCCTTGCGCGAGGTGGTGCGCCGAGCTTGGCAAACGCTCTCCGTGCTCCGTGATCCGGACCTGCACTTCTTCAGGCGAGGCGGATGGCTGTTTTCGATCATTCACGACATGAACCAGGCCTACGGCTACTCATCGGCGAAGGCGCGCGCTTTTCAGCCGAGCCCTGAGGACGTGTCACGGATGGAGATCGTCATGGGTTGGATGGCGTGGCTGCGCCGTGCTGAAGGCGAGCTTGCGCTCAAACGCATCATCGGCTGGTCCATGGGCGTGCCGCTCTGGCAAATGGCGCGGCGCGAAGGCTGCTCCGAGCGCACGATCACGAACCGCATCGACCGCAGCCTCAACGCCGTGCTCAAAACCTTCGGCGACATGGATGCCGAGCCGCCGGTCATCGAAGAAAAGGCACGACATGAGCCGCGGATGCGCGCCCACCTCTCGGAGCGACCCACCGAGATGCAAGAGGGCACGCTGCAGCCAGGGAAGGTCTGGATCGATGGCATCGGGTGGATGTTCAAGGGGCGGCCCTGGGATGACGGGCACGCGCTCGCCGAGAAATTCATAAAATATTGAGGACGTGCCAAGAACTCTCTTTATAATACCGCGCTTCACTCCTTCTTGAACTGCTCGCCGGTTTCTTAGCTGGCATCGCGTCAGAAGGCATGAAAGAATTCCGTGCACGCATCGAAGGCTCATGTCCAAGAAACGCCCAATACCGGCGCTATCGGGAACAGCCCTCGCTATGAGGTCGGGCCTCGGGAAAGTTCAAGCCTTGGCTTGGCGCCCGTGAGCACGATCTTCCACGGAAGCAGGATGCGTCGCACCTGACCCGCCGGTCGGGTGTGACCTGTCGAACCAAGGAACCAAATCGATGTCGCTGAGAACGAGCCGAGAAATCCTGGTCACGCCGGGCCCGACCATGATCCCCGACGAGGTGCTCGGCGCCATGCATCGTCCGACGGTCGACCTATATTCCGAGGCGCTGCACGAGGTCACGCTTTCCTGCCTCGCCGATTTGCGCGCGCTCTTTCGCGGCTCAGGGGACACCTACATCTATGCGGCCAACGGCCATGGCGTCTGGGAAGGAGCTCTCAGCAATACGCTCTCTCGCGGAGAGACCGTGCTGGTTTTGGAATCGGGGCAATTCGCCAAGGGCTGGGGCGAAATGGCGAGGATGCTCGGTGTCCTGGTCGAGACCTTGCCGGGCGATTGGCGCCGCGCCGTCAACCCCGAGAAGCTGTGCGAGAAGTTGAAGGCCGACAAGGCGCACAAGATCAAGGCGGTTCTCGTCGTCCAAGTCGATACCGCGTCCGGCGTGTGCAACGATATCGCGGCAATTCGCGAGGCGATCGACACGGCCTCGCATCCGGCGCTTCTCATGGTCGATGTGATCGCCTCGCTCGCCGCAATTCCATTCGAGATGGATGCCTGGCGCGTCGATGTCGCGGTCGGCGCGGCGCAAAAGGCGTTGATGATGACTCCCGGCCTCGGCTTCGTTGCAACGAGCGCGAAGGCCAAGGAGGCTAACCGCACGGCCGGGCTGCGGACACTTTATTGGGATTGGCAGTTCCGCGACGGCAAGGAGCATTACAAGAAATATTGCGGCACGTGCCCCGAGCATCTCCTCTTCGGCTTGCGCAAATCGCTCGACTTGATCAAGGCGGAAGGGCTCGATCGCGTGCAACATCGCCATCGGCTGCTCGCGGAGGCGACGCGGCGCGCGGTTTCGGTGTGGGCGCAAAGCGGCGCCTTGTCGCTGAACGCCACAGAGCCGAGCGAGCGCTCCGATTCCGTCACCGTCATTCGGCTCGAGGCCAGATACGCCGAGCGCCTGATGGACTACTGCCGCAATGTGTGCGGCGTGGTGCTCGGCGTGAATATCGGGGAGCTTTCCGGCGAGGGCTTTCGCATCGGCCATATGGGCGACATCACCGCCGCGACGATCTTGGGAACGTTGGGCGTGATCGAGACCGCGCTCGGGGCGCTTTCAGTGCCGCATGGGAAGGGAGGTGTCGCCGCGGCGATCGGCTACCTCGCCAGATCCACCGCCAAAACGTCGACCGCGGCGGTGGAGAAACCTCGTTCTGCTGCCAAAAAGGTCGAGGCGCCGGTCGGCGCTTGAGCGGCGGCGTCTCGGGCCGCTTTCCTGGGGGGAGCGCTCAGGCCCGCGCCACTTCCGCGCGCCTGGACACGTCGAGAAGACTGACTGCGATCACCGACGCGACGACGAGCGCCGCACCCAGGAGCATCTCGGAAGTCAGGGGCTCGCTCAAGATGAGCCAGCCGAGAACGACGGCGATGATCGGATTGACGAAAGTGTATGTCGAGACGACCGGTGCTGGAACGTGATCCAGCAGCCAAATATATGAGGCGAAACCGAGCACCGTGCCCGCAAGAGCGAGATAGGCAAGGCCAAGCAACGATCTTGCGGTGACCTCGACGGGCGAGAACCCCGTGAGCTCACCCGAGACGAGGCTGCACAAGAGGAGCGCCGCTCCACCGCAAAGCAATTGCATTCCCGACAAGGTGGGCGCGGAGAGCGAAGAGGAATGCCGCTGCGATATCACCGAGCCGAGTGCCCAGGAGAAGGCGCTCGCGAGCAAGGCGAGAATGAGCAACGGATCGAGCGGGTGATCGGGACGGGCGGCCTCGCGCCAGGCAATCAACCCGACGCCCGCAAAGCCGGGTACCAAGGCCAGGAGAGTTAGTCCCTGCGGCCGGTGCGCGGCCGCCACGATGCGATTCAACATCACCATGAAGAACGGAATCGTGGCAAGCACGATGGCGGCGATTCCCGAAGGAACCTGTTTTTCCGCATAGGCGAGCACGCCGTGGCAACCCAGAAAGAACAACAGGCCGCAAATCGCGGCATGGCGCCAGTCGCGAGCTCCCGGCCAAGAACGGCGCGGCCCCGATGGCGAGAGGGCGATCGGTCCGAAACTCTCCCAACCGAAGAGGAGCGCGCCCCCGATGAGCGAGCGTAGTCCCATCAGGAGGAAGGGTGGAATCGATTCGATCCCGAGCGCGATCGCGAGATAGGTCGATCCCCAGATGAAGTAGACGGCGGCGAAAGCCGCGGACATCCTTGCCTTTGCGGGAAGCCGCATGATGGACCTCGTTCAGAAAATGCAGTAACCCTATATCAGGTTATATACCACTCGTTAACCCTCTAAACGGTTAGCAGGTTCCGCTCATGATAAAATATCCTCGAGGTCATGGTGCCGATGCGGGCAGCGAGGAACTCGCGCTGCGTTTCGTGAACACTCTGGCCTGGCGCAACGCAGCAACTCCTGAGGAGCGCCTTCCCGATGCCGAGTCTCTCGTGGAATGGCTTGTGAATTCCGAAATCATCTCGCCGCAAACCGCCGGCCGTCTTCGCAAGAAAGGCGCGCGTCAAAAAGTCGAAGCCAGAACTATTCATCGCCAGGCGCTCGGGCTGCGCGAGGCCTTATCCAGGCTTTTCATGGCGCGCACGCGAAGCCTGACGCCGCCGCGCGAGGACTTGCACGTGCTCAATCGAATCTTGGCCGAAAGCCAACCGCGGATCGCCGCGCTGCAAGAGGAGGCGGCCTCCGGGCCAACCTGGCGACTCTTGCCCTCCGAGGGCGCAGCGAACGAGATCCTGGCGCCCATCGCCTGGTCGGCGGCCGAGCTCCTTACGGGTCCGCGGGCGACGCGGGTTCGCCAATGCGCGGACGAGCGAGGTTGCGGCGCGATGTTCCTGGATCAGAGCCGCCTCAACAATCGCCGCTGGTGCTCCATGGGCGATTGCGGAAATCGCGCCAAGGCCAAGCGTCACTATTTACGCAAGAAGCAGAATCCAAACGCCCAATCCGCGCGTGCGAAATAAGGCTGTGCGGATCAAAGATTGAGGAGGCCGCGGTTCATAGAGGTTTTCGGCGCGTATCTTTTATTCAAATGCCTTTTTCATATCTGTGGACTACGCACGCAGCGACGCGAAGCCGCCAAGAAAGCGGCGCGAAAACCACCGGCCGCAATAAAACTGTCACGTCGGCAAAGTAATGTTGATGCATCGGCCAGGTCTCTCCCCGCTCACGATCCATGGCCGCAACCTGCCCCGAACACGATAAGTGCTCGGGGCTTTTTTGCGATCGATCCAGCAGCTATTCGGAACTGCTTGTGCCCCGCCTGAGATGGGCCAGCAAATCGATCGGCAATGGAAATACCACGGTCGACGAGCGCTCGCCGGCGACATCGTGCAGGGCCGCGAAATAGCGAAGCTGCATGGCCTGAGGTTCGCCCGCGAGAATACGTCCGGCTTCGACGAGCTTCTCGGCCGCCTGCTGCTCCCCTTCCGCGTTGATCACCTTCGCGCGCCGGAGCCGCTCCGCTTCCGCTTGTTTGGCGATCGCGCGAACCATGCTCTCGTTGAGATCGACATCCTTGATCTCGACGGCCGTGACCTTGATGCCCCACGCGTCCGTCTGCTGATCCAGTATCTCCTGGATATCGGCGTTGAGCTTGTCGCGCTCGGCCAGCATCTCATCGAGCTCGTGCTTGCCGAGGACCGAGCGCAAGGTCGTTTGCGCAAGCTGGCTCGTCGCGGCCATGAAGTCCTCCACCCGGATGATCGCGCGCTCCGGGTCGACGATGCGGAAATACAAAACTGCATTCACCTTGACCGAAACATTGTCGCGCGAAATCACGTCCTGAGCCGGCACCACCTGAACCACGACGCGCAGGTCGACCTTCACCATCTGCTGCGCGAATGGAATGAGAATGATCAGGCCCGGCCCTTTGACGCCGCTGAAGCGTCCGAGCGTGAAGACGACACCACGCTGATATTCCCGAAGAATGCGGATCGATGCCAAAAGGAAGACGATCACGATGAGCGCGAGCAGGAGGTAGGCGACATAGCCGAACATCATCGAGCCTCTCCGCCGCTTGTTGCCGGCATGATCGCATGGCGTACATTGAGAGTGAGGCCCTGCACCGAGGCGATTTCCACGATCTCACCCGGCGCGAATCTTTCCGCTGCTTGGGCCCGCCACCGTTCGCCATGAGCGAGCACGTGGCCATCACCTTCCGACCAGTCGAGCACGCGCGCCTTCGTGCCAGACATCGCTTGCGCACCGACGCGCGCGGGGCTTCGGCGCGCCGTCCAAACATAGCGACCGACAAGGAAGCTCAAGCCGAAGAGGAGGGCCGCCATGATACCGACGAGCGTCCAGGAGAGTTCAAAGCCCGGGCTTTGCGCTTTGAAGAGCATCGCGGCACCGAGCAGGAAGGCGACAATGCCACCGAGACCTACGGCGACCGTCGGGCTGAAGGCTTCGACCGCGAGAAGCGCGACGCCAAGAAGCATCAAGGCAAGGCCGGCATAGTCGATTGGAAGGAGATTGAGCGCATAGAGCGCAAGGAGAAGGCATATCGCGCCGATCGTTCCCGGCGCGACCATGCCGGGCGTCGTGAACTCGAAAATGAGTCCGTAAACGCCGACCAGCATGAGAATCAGCGCGATGTTGGGATCGGTGATCACCGAAAGCAGGCGGATGAACCAGCCTGGCTTCAGGACCGTGATCGGCAACCCCTTTGTGGCCAGCACCACGTCTCTCCCGGCCACCTCGACTTTGCGCCCGTCGATCTTTTCGAGAAGCTCGGTTTGATCGCGCGCCACAAGGTCGATCACATGAGCTTGCAGCGCCGCGCTCGCCGAAAGGCTCGACGCCTTGCGGACCGCCTCCTCGGCCCACTCGGCGTTGCGCCCGCGCAACTCGGCAAGGCTGCGGATGAACGCCACCGCGTCATTGGTCGCCTTGGTCGCCAAGGTCTCGGCCGTGCTGGGCTGACCAGAGCCGTCCTTTTTCTCCGTTGCCGGCTCGGGATGGCTCGGCGAAAGACCGATATCGACGGGGGTGGCGGCGCCGAGATTGGTTCCCGGCGCCATGGCCGCGATGTGGGTCGCGTACAGGATGTAAGTGCCGGCGCTCGCCGCATGCGCACCCGAGGGCGCGACGAAGCCGATGACCGGCACCGAGGAGACGAGCACATCCGCGATGATCTCGCGCATACTCGTGACGAGGCCCCCGGGCGTGTTGAGACGCAAGATGACGACCTCGGCCTGCCGCTTCGCCGCGACGTCAAGGCCATCCTTCACATACCTTGCGGTCGCAGGACCGATCGCGCCGTCGATTGCGATAGTCAGCGCCGGACCTTTCGCCGGATTTTGCGCGAAGGCCGGCGGACAAACGATGCCCGCGAAAATGAGGATCGTCAGAAAAGCGAGGCTGACCGGTTTCACGCCAGTGGCTCCCTGCTCTTGGAGCCGAATATACGCCCGCCGGGCGCGAAGCTCCACTTCCGGGAGGAATGCCGGGTCTCGCCAGGGTGCAGGCCGCGCATAAACCATGCCGAAGGCCTGTGTTCTCTTAGAGTTTGGTATCGCTTGCGGAGACCGGCCAATACGGCCAAGATCGCGACCGCAGTTTTCTCGCCACGCCCCTAGAGGGGTTCGCGGGGGATTTCGCTGAATGGATCGTGGAGGCCGAACCGCTTCATCCGAACCGCCCGCCGGTACCATCGGACCCCTTTTTCGGGCCCACAACCAGATGCCAAGATCGACTCACCAAGCATCGCACTCACGAACAATCGCACTCACAAACAATCGAACTCACAAAGTTCAGGAGGAATTCATGCCTAAGCCGAACGAAAAATGGTGGCTTGACCGGCGCAGCCTGCTCACGGCTTCCGCTGCGGCAGGCGCTCTGCAGATCGCCTCACCCTTCATCATCAAGGCACGCGCCGAGACACCCATCAAGATCGGGATGGTCGACCCTCTGACCGGCGTCTATGCCGCGACGGCGCAAAACGAGGTGACGGGAGCGAAACTCGCGACCGAGGAAATCAACGCCAAAGGCGGCATACTCGGCCGCCCGATCGAGCTCCTGGTCGAGGATTCGGCCAATGATGTCGGCACCGGCGTCCAGAAGGCGCGCAAATTGCTCGAGCGCGATCAGGTGAGCTTCATCATCGGCGACGTGAACTCGGCGGTGGCGCAAGCGATCGCACAGGTCACCAACGAGAAGCGGGTCCTGCATATCGTCTCGGGTGGCCACACGGACACGATCACGGGTTCCGATTGCAAATGGAACGTGTACCGGGTGTGCAACACGACCAGCATGGAAGCCAACTCCATCTCCCAATTGCTGTTTACCAAATACGGAAAGAAGTGGCATTTCATCACGCCCGATTATGCCTTCGGCCACACCTTGCAGCAGGCGGCCTCGACCGACCTCTCCAAGCTCGGCGGCACGATGACGGGCAATGAGCTCACCCCGCTCGGAACCACCGATTTTTCCGCTTATCTGATCAAGGCGCGCGCCGCCAATCCCGACGTCATCCTCGTGCTGCCGCAAGGTTCCGACATGGTGAACTGCCTCAAGCAGATCGTGCAGTTCGGCCTCAACAAGCAGATGCATGTCGCGGGCCTCCAGCAAGAGCTCGAGTCTCTCGAGGCGATGCCGCCCGAGGCACGCGTCGGCATTTGGATGTTCGAATGGTATTGGAAGCAGCCGGGAGTAACTGGTGTCGACAAATTCGTTGCCGACATTCGAAAGGTGAATGCCGGCAAGGTGCCGACCGCCCGCCATTGGTTCGGCTATACATCCGTGCATACGCTCGCGGGCGTGGCGAACCAGGAAAAGACGCTCGATTCGCTTCAGCTCGCGAAGGCGCTCGGCAATTTCGAGCTCGCACCCGAGATCAAGCTGCAGCCCAACAAATGCTATTACCGCGCCGGCGACCATCAGCTCATGACCTCGGCTTTCGTCGGTGAGGCTCTGTCTCAAGGCAAGGACGATCCCCAGGATCTCTTCCGCGTCGATCAGGTGATTCCCGGCGACCAGACCGCGCCGCCCGAAAGTCAAACGGGCTGCAAGCTGCAATGGCCGGCGTGATTGGCGCGCGCGTGCGCCGATTGATCCGAGCCCATTCACCCCACCGCAAGCGCAACAGGCCATGAAGCGACGACGGTCGTGGCCCCCGCTTTGATGCAACATCGCCCCTCCAAGCGAGCTCGAGGATGACGACACTCCTTCTCTTCAACATCACCAACGGGCTGATAATCGGCGCCTTCTACGTGCTGATGGCGCTCGGCCTGTCGCTCATCCTCAACCTGAGCAACGTGATCAACTTCGCCCATGGTGGTTTTCTCGTCATCGGCGGCTACATTGCCTATACGATCACGCCCTATGTCGGTTTTTGGGGCGCGCTCGTCATCGCGCCCTTTCTGACGGCGGCGCTCGGGCTCATCGTCGAGCGGCTGTTGATCTCGCGCGTCTACGGGCGCGACCCGCTTTACAGCCTGCTCCTCACATTCGGGCTTGCATTCATGATCGAGGACGGCACCCGCTTCATCTGGGGCGCGCAAGGCAAACCGGTGAGCGTGCCGGCCGTGCTGTCGCAACCCTTGAGCAACGAAATGTTCTTCATCACCGGATATCGGCTCTTCATGGTGGCGGTGGTCATCGTTTCGGTCTCGCTGCTCTTCGTGGTGCTGCGCTATACGCGGCTCGGCATCCGCATCCGCGCCGGCACGCTCGATCTTGAAACGGTCGCGGCGCTCGGCATCAATGTGCGGATGCTGCGCTCGCTCAATTTCGCCGGCGGCGTCTTCCTCGCCGGGCTGAGCGGAGTGCTCGCCGCCGGACAGCTCGGGCTCGAGCCGACCATGGGAACGGGGCTCCTCATGCCGAGCTTCATCGCCATCATCGTGGGTGGCGTCGGCAGCTTGCCCGGCACGCTGATCGGTGGCTTGCTCATCGGTGTCGCGTCGGGAATCACGGCCGTCTTCCTGCCCGCCGCGAGCGAAGCCATCATGTTCGTGCTGATGGCCGTCATCCTGCTCATTCGCCCGCGCGGGTTGCTCGGCGAGGAAGGCATGCTGACATGAAGGCCGGGGAAAATTCGCGCAAGCTCGTCGTGCTCGCCCTGATCTGGGCGGTGCTTCTCTTCGCTCCGTTTTGGATGCCGCCTCTGGGGGGCTACACGGCACTCGGCACGCGCGTTCTCGTGCTCGCGCTCGCCGCCATGTCGGTGAATTTCCTTCTCGGCTTCACCGGCGTGCTTTCGTTCGGGCATGCCGCTTACTTCGGGCTCGGCGCCTATGGGGCAGGCTTCGCGCTGAAATTCCTCGCCCCCTCGACGCCGCTCTCGCTGCTTTGCGGCACGCTGCTCGGCGGAATCGCCGGCGCGCTACTCGGCGCGTTGATCGTGCGCCGGCGAGGCGTCTATTTCGCCATGGTCACCATCGCCTTTGGCCAGGTGTTCTATTACATCGCTTTCCAGTGGAGCTCGCTCACCGGCGGCGATGACGGCTTGCGTGGATTTTCACGCCAGCCCCTCCATTTCGGCCTGTTCTCGATCGACATTCTGTCGAGCACCAATGCCTTTTATTACTTCGTGCTGTTCTGCTTCGCGGCGGCCGTCGCGGTGATGGGCTTCATCCTCGGCTCGCCTTTCGGGCGCAGCATGATCGCCATACGGGAGAATGAAAGGCGCGCGCGTTTCCTCGGCATTCCGATCGAGCGCCATATCTGGATCGCGTTCACGCTCTCCTGCTTCTTCATGGGATTTGCCGGCGCGCTCTATGCACTGCTCAACAATTTCGCCGATCCGCGCGGCCTGCACTACAGCCAATCCGGCGATTTCGTCATGATGGCGGTGATGGGCGGCATGCGCAATTTCTGGGGGCCGCTGCTTGGCGCCGCCGTTTTCGTGGTGCTGCAGGACTATTTGTCGAGCATCACGGTGAATTGGATGTCCTTCGTCGGCCTCCTCTTCGTCGCCATGGTGCTGTTCTTCCCGCGTGGCTTGCTCGGCGTCATCGCTCGCAGGAGCGCCGCATGAACGTCCTCGAGATCGATAATGTAACTAAGCGCTTCGGGAGCCTGGTGGCGGTGGGCGGGGTGTCGATTGCCGTGGCGAAGGGCGAGCTGCGCGCCATCATCGGGCCGAACGGCGCCGGCAAGACGACGTTCTTCAACCTGATCAGCGGCTTCTTCCCACCGAGCACGGGGCGGATTGTCTTCGACGGCGCGGACGTGACGCTCGTTCCGGCACATCGGCGCGTCGAGCTCGGCATGGCGCGCACCTTTCAGGTCACCGAGATTTTTCCCGAGCTCACCGTCTTCGACAATCTGCGCATCGCGACCGAGGCGGCGAACGGCCACCGCCAGAGCTTCTGGATGGCTCGCGAGCAAAAGCTGAAGATCGGCCGCCTCGTCGAGGAGACGCTCGAGCTCGTGGGATTGCGACCGAAGGCTTACCGCCTCGTGGGAGAACTTTCCCATGGAGACCAGCGCGCGGCCGAGATCGCCATGGCCTTGTCGCTGCGCCCCCATCTCGTTTTGCTGGACGAGCCCACCGCCGGCATGGGCGACCAGGAAACCTACGAGGTCACGAAGCTCGTCCGACAACTGCATCAGAGCGGCAACTTCACGATCGTCCTGATCGAGCACGACATGCGGGTGGTTTTCCACCTCGCTGACAAGATCAGCGTGCTCGACCGAGGCCGTCTTCTCGCCGAAGGCACACCGCAAAGCATCGCCGCGAACGAAGCCGTGCAGGAAGCGTATCTGGGCAAGGCCGCATGAGCGCGTCACTTACGGCCAAAGGGCTGCACACCTACTACGGCAAAAGCCATATCCTGCACGGGGTGAGCCTCGAGGTCGCCGAAGGCAAGATCACGGCACTGCTTGGCCGCAACGGGGCGGGCAAGACGACCACCTTGCGAAGCCTCATGGGACTGACACCCCCGCGAGAGGGTCGCGTCACGATCTTCGGCGCCGACACGACCGGCTGGCCACCGTACCGGATCGCCGCGAGCGGGGTCGGCTATGTTCCGGAGGGCAGGCGCATCTTCGCCAATCTGAGCGTCGACGAAAATCTCAAGGTGCCGCGTGAGGAGAAGGGACCGTGGACGGCCGAGCGGATTTACAGTCTTTTTCCGAGGCTCGCCGAACGCAAGGAGAATCGCGGCCGCCAGCTCTCGGGCGGGGAGCAGGAGATGCTCTCGATCGGGCGCGCGCTCCTGCTCAACCCCAAGCTGCTCATCCTCGACGAACCTTCGCAAGGCCTCGCGCCTCTGATCGTACGCGAGGTCTTCGCCATCGTGTCGAAGATGCGCGATGAAGGTATCTCCGTCCTGCTCGTCGAACAGAATGCGCGCATGAGTCTAGAGATCGCCGATTTTGCTTATGTGCTCGACGATGGCGCGATCGTCCACAGTGGGCCAGCGAGTGAACTTGCCGCCGACGAGGCACGCGTGCAGGCGCTCGCGGGCGCAAGCGCCGAGGAGTGGACAATGGGCTGATGCGACTTCGATCGGGTCGCAAACCCCTTCCAGCAGGGGGGCGCACGCGGGCCGAACAAGCCGCTGAAAACAGGCTCGGATGTGAAGAGAACTGCATGACCGAGCCTCGGCCAACCGACATCCGAGAAGCGAAGCGGTCGAGGTTGCGCCGCTTTCTGGCCGTCGCCGGGCCGGGCATCGTGGTCATGCTCGCCGACACCGACGCAGGCGGGGTGATCACCGCGGCCCAAAGCGGTGCCGAATGGGGCTACCGGCTCCTGCCGCTGCAATTTTTTCTGGTGCCGCTGCTTTATGTCGTGCAGGAGCTCGCGCTTCGACTCGGTGTGGTGAGCCGCAAGGGGCAGGCGCGTCTCATTCGCGAAAACTTCGGCAGCGCCTGGGCCGTGCTCGCCACTATCGTTCTTGTCGTCGCGAGTCTCGGCGCGCTGCTCACCGAATTCAGCGGGCTCGCGGGCGTGAGCACGCTTTTTCACGTGCCGGTCCCACTGACGATGGGGATGGTTGTGGCCGGCCTCTCGGTCATGGCCTATTTCGGCTCCTACCTCACGGTCGAGCGGATTGCGATCGCCATCGGTGCCTTCGAGCTCGTCTTCCTTTGGGTCGCGCTGCAGGCGAGGCCCGATATCGAGGAGATGGCGAGAGCTGCTCTCGACGTTCCGATCGCCGAGCCGCGCTACCTCTACCTCGTCGCCGCGAATATCGGCGCCGCGATCATGCCGTGGATGATCTTCTACCAGCAATCGGCCGTTGTGGAGAAGAAGCTCTGTCCGGCCGATCTTGCTTCGGCGCGGCTCGACACCGCGCTTGGCGCCATCCTCACTCAGCTCGTCACGGCGGCGGTGCTGGTCGCGACCGCCGCGACCCTTGGCGGTCAAGACAAAGGCGCTTCACTCACCTCGGTCGGAGAAATCGCAGGCGTGCTCACCCCCTTCCTCGGCAAGACCGTGGGGACCATCGTCTTTGCGCTCGGCATAACGGGTGCGGCCATCGTCGCCACCATCGTGGTAACCCTCGCGGCCGCGCGCACCCTCTCGGAAATACTGGGCTTCGAGCATCTGCTCGAGCGCGAGCCGCGCGAGGCACCCTGGTTCTATGCGAGCTATACGGCGATGCTCGCCGGCGCGGCGGTCTTCGTCACCTCCGGGATCGATCTCGTAAGTCTCAGTGTCGCGGTCCAAGTGATGAACGCGCTCTTCCTGCCGCTCGTGCTCGGCTTCCTGTTCCTGTTGGCACGCCGCTTGTCGCCCCCTTACCGGCTCGAAGGGGTCTATGCGGGCGTCGTGGCGATTCTTCTCGGGAGCGTCGCATTGCTCGCGCTGTTCACCGCCATAATTGGCATCAGGGGGTGAATTGTCCGGAGCGGCCCGGACGGTGCCCGCTGAGCGCCGCTTCAGTCGCGCAGCCAAAAGCGGTTGCGGTCGGCCATGATGAAACCGAGCCGTCGATAAAGGGCGAGCGCCGGCGAATTGGCTTCGCTCACCTGCAGGCCGAGTAGGCGCGCGCCTTGTTGATGCGCCCAGGTCTCGAGCGCGCAGAGCACGCCGATCGCGCCACCCTGCCCGCGTGCTTCCGCCCGGGTCGCCACGCATTCGATGACGGCACAATCCTCGTGCATCACGCAAAGCGCCGTCGAGATCACGCGACCGGCTCGCCGGTGACCGAAGAAGGCACGCGGACCCGGAATGGCCTCGATGATCTTGGTGTTCACTTCCCGGCGATTCTCGGTGATGACGCCGAGGTAAACATCGAGCCATTCGGGCGTCGCCTGGTCGCTGACATCGACTTGCGCCGCTTTTGGGAAGGCTTCGGGCGCCTTCACCATCGTCAAGGTTGTCTCGCCTTCGCCATAGCCGCGGCCGGACAAGATCGCCGGCAGATCGGCGGGACGGCTGAAGGAAAAACTTTGCAGGCGACCGGGCGCGCCTTTTTGTCGATAGAGCGCCTCGACTTTCTCGAGCGAGCGCACCGGATCGTCGCCGTCGTAATCCACCGTCGAGACCGAGTTCGCGCGCTGCGAGCCGCCGCCCGACGAACGCCAGAGCCAGCCGTCCACGCGCATCGTCCGCAGTGCCGGCCAGGCTTTGACATGGGCGCGTTCCATGCGCCGCAAATCGTCGGGGGCAAGTTTCATCGTTCCCCTGCTTAAAGCAGTCCTCGGCAGGAAGGGAGATTTTGCGATCCGCGCCGCTTTGCAGCTCGTCAGGGTTGGCGTCCCTGCCCGCGCGCGAGGCGGCGCTCGAAGCTTCGCCCATAGGCCGACATGGCAAAGCAGCAGACGAAGAACACCACGGCAGCGAACGCGTAGCCCTCCGGCGCCAGGCCGAGCCAGGCCGGATCCTTTAAAGATTGGTTGACGGCTCCGAGGAGATCCGAGAGGCCGACGATGGTGACGAGCGTCGTGTCCTTGAACAGATCGACCGCCGTGTTGATGATGCCCGGCACGATGATGCGCATCGCTTGCGGCAGCACGACGAGGGTCTGCGTCTGCCACCAAGCGAGCCCGAGCGATTGCGCCGCCTCTTCCTGTTCGGCGTCCACGCCTTGCAGCCCGCCGCGCACGACCTCAGCCATGTAGGCGGCGTTGAAGAGCACGAGCGCCCCCATGGCGCGCACGAGCCGATCGACCGTCGCGCCATTCGGCAGGAAAAGCGGCAAGAGCACCGCGGCCATGAACAGGACAGTGAGCAGCGGGACGCCTCGCCAGAGCTCGATGAAGGCGATCGACACGGTGCGGATGCCGGCAAGCCGAGAACGCCTGCCATAGGCGAGGAGGACGCCCAAGGGAAGCGAGCCCGCCATGGTGACGAAGGCAATGACGACATCGAGCGTGAGCCCGCCCCAGAGCGTGGTGTCGATGAAGGGCAGTCCCGGAACACCGCCCACCAAGAGCACGCCGGCAACGAGCGGGAAGAGCGTGAGAAGCAGCGCCACCCATAGGCCTCGATGCGCGGTGCCGTCCCGCAGCGCCGGCACCGCAAAGCCGATGAGCAAGGAGACGGCCACGACGACCCGCCATTGTTCAGAGGGCGGATATTGGCCGAAGATGAAGACCGGCAAGCGCAAACGCACGAACACCCAGCAGGCGCCCTGACCGCCGCAAGCCGATTTGCTGTCGCCCCAAAGATCGGCTTGCGTGACCGCCCAGTTCCACACGGCCGGCAAAACCAGGGCGAGGAAGACGGCCGCGGCCAAGGTGAGAAAGCTGTTCGCCGGCGAATCGAAAAGATTGCGGCGCAGCCAACCCATCCAGCGTTCAAACGAGCGCGCCGGCGCCGTGACGCCCGCGTCGGGCGCGGCTGGGTTGATGGAGCCGGCCTCGCTCATCTCGCAGTCATCAGCATGACGCGGCGGTTGTAGGCGTTCATCGCGGCCGAGACCGCAAGGTTGATCGAAAGAAAGATCGCCATGACGATCGCGAAGGTCTCGATCTCGCGGCCCGATTTGTTGAGCACGGTGCCGGCGAAGATCTGGAAGATCTCCGGGTAGGCGACGGCGGCGCCGAGCGAGCTCGACTTGATGACGTTGAGGTATTGGCTCGTGAGCGGCGGCACCATCATGCGCAGTGCCTGCGGCAGCACGACGAGGAAAAGCATGAGGCTTGGCTTCAGCCCCATGCTGCGCGCGGCCTCTCTTTGGCCTTGCGAAACGGCCTGCACCGAGCTGCGCACGATCTCGGCGATAAAGGCGCCCGAATAGATCGAGAGCCCGGCCCAGAGCGCGGCGAGCTCGGGCGGAAGTTGGACCCCGCCCGTGACGTTAAAGCCCGTGAGCGAAGGCGCATCGACATGATCGATCCCGACCGCGAAGAGAAGAGCCGCGAGAACCGGCATGGCGAGCGCGAGCTTGCCGAGGCTTTTCCCGTTGGCCGTGAGCCGCGCGACGAAGGGCGAAGCCACCACAAGCAGGAGCGCGAGCAAGCTCGCGGCACGACTCCACGGTGCCATGACGGGGACCGGGAGGTAGAAGCCGCGCACATTGAGGAGGACGCCCAAAGGCAAATGCAGGCTTTGCCTCGGGCCTGGCAGATTGTGCAGCACCGCCACGTACCAGAAGATGATCTGCACCAGGATCGGCGTGTTGCGCACGAGCTCGATATAGGCGAGCCCGATATTGCGAATGAGCCAATTGCTCGAAAGCCGCATCAACCCGACGAGAAGGCCGATGAGGGTCGCCGCCACGACGCTCATGGCCGAGACGAGCAAGGTGTTGAGCACGCATACGAGCAGCGCGCGGGCGTAACTGTCGTCCGGGCCGAAATCGATGAGGCTGAAAGGAATGTCGAAGTTCGCCGTGTTGGCGAGGTAGCCGAAGCCGAAAGCGATATGCCGCCGAGCGAGGTTGTCGGCGGCATTCGAAGCCAAGTACCACGCGCCGGCCAGCATCGCCAGCAGGAAAACCCACTGGCCGATGCGGGCACGCCGCGAGGGCCGCCTGATCAAGGCGCGCTCCTGCCCTTGGACCGCGCTCTGGTCAGTACCAGGGATAGGGCATCATCAACCCGCCATTGGTCCATAGATTGTTCATGCCGCGGGGAAAGCCGAGACCTTTCGAGCCGAAGGTCGCCTCGTATACCTCGCCGTAATTGCCCACCTGCTTGATGACGCGGTACGACCAATCATTGTCGAGGCCGAGAAACTTTCCGAGATCGCCCTCCACACCGAGGAATTTGCGCAGGTCCGGATTGGTCGGATTTTTCTTCGCCTCGTCGATGTTGTCACGCGTCAGGCCGAGCACCTCGCCCTCCAACATCGCGAAATGCGTCCATTTGACGATGTTGAACCAGGCTTCGTCGCCCTGGCGCACATAAGGGCCAAGCGGCTCGCGTCCGATCGTCTCGGGGAGGAAGACCCAATCGTTCGGGTTCTTCATGGTGGAGCGCGCCGCGGCGACCGAGCCGCCGTCGTCCGTGTAGCCGTCGCACCGTCCGGCCTCAACGGCCGCGAAGGCCTCCTCGGGGCGCTCGAAGAGCAAAGTGCCGATCTTGATGTTGTTGGCGCGGTTGTAGTCGGCGATGTTCGTCTCGAGTGTCGTGCCGGTCTCGACGCAGATGGTCGCGCCGTTCAGCTCCTTCACATGCGAGACGCCGAGGCTCTTGCGCACCATGAAGGTCTGCCCGGTGAAGAAGTTCACGGCCGGCTCGGCGAGGCCGAGCTGCGTGTTGCGCGCGAAGGTGAGCTCGGAGTCGCGGATCAGGACGTCGATCTCGCCCGAAGCCAGCACGGTGAAGCGCACCTTCGAGGTGAGCCCGGTGAACTTCACCTTTTCCGCGTCTCCGAGCACCGCCGCCGCGATCGCCCGGCAAAAGGCGACGTCGAGCCCCTGCCATCTTCCCGTCGAGTCTTGATAGGCATAGCCCGGAATCCCGGTATCGATGCCGCAGCTCAACTGGCCGCGCTTCTTGACCGCGTCGAGCGTCGGGCTCTTCACCGTGGATTGGGCATAGGCTTGCGCGCCAAAGCCGAGCGTGGCGGCGACGATCGCACCGCCGAGCGTGAGCCGTGAACCGAATTTCAGCCTCATCGAACCTGCTCCGTCATCTGCATCTCGTGTTCGTTGTAAAGCCGCCGAGATTTCCATACGCCGCCGACGCGCACCTTGGTTGCGAGATTGAGGCTCTTTGCAAGGAGCTGCCGATGACCGTTCTTCCCGGCCGGCTTTGGCATGCTGGCATGAAAAGAGCGAAACCACAAAATAGGAGTTCGCTTCGCGCGTGACTTTTGGCCCGCGCCAAAAAAATTAGCGTAACGCGAAAATTCCGCTTGACCGGTTCCGGGTTTTCTGAAAAAAGGCATGTCTAGTGGATAGACACCCACTTTGCGCCCGGAGCTGAACAAGCCGCCGGGCGCTTTGCTTTTTGCGAAGGCGGGGACCCAGATTCTCACGCGCATGCCTTGCAATTCTATTTTCCCGCTTTCCCCCCGGATCAAGTCCGAGGGGGAATGAGCGGGGGCGATGTTGCGCTCTATCTCTTCCGCTCTTCCCCGCGAAACAGCTCGAACTCTGAACCGTTGGCATCGCGCCGCGCCGACGCGAGCGCGCATCTCGGAGCGGCCGCTCGACGCGCCGGCGTAGCCAAACCTATTGAAGGAGAAGGCCCATGTTGAGGTCTTGCATGTCTTGCGCCTTCTTCAAGAAGGACAAGACGCTGCCCGACGCGAAGAGCGGTTTTTGTCACCGCTACCCGCCGACCGTCTTTCTCATCGGCGATGATTTCCGCACCCTCTTTCCGCCCGTGCGTGACGAGTTCACTTGCGGCGAGCACAAGAGCGCGGCGAAGCCGAAGTCGGGCTCGCGATGAGCGCAACGCGAAAGAAGACAGATGCGAGGTCTTCGAAGCGCGACGCGAAACGGGTGCCAGGACGCAAGCGCACGAAAGCGAAGTCGAGCACCGACGCGAAGTCGTCCACGGAAAGGGACCTCGCCGAACAGACGCTCGCACTCATCGCTGCGCCGCGCGCCAAAGGCCAAAAGGCGCTCACGAAATCCGTGACGCGCGAATGGGTGCTCGAGCGCCTTGCCGAAAATGTGCGGCGCGCCATGCGGATCGAGGCCGTGACGCTTCGCGGCCAGCCGACGGGCGAATTTCGTTACGAGGGGAGTGTCGCCAACCGGGCACTCGAATTGCTCGGCAAGCAGCTTGGCCTGTTTGTCGAGCGAAGTGAAAGCGCGAATACCCATCATGTCGTCAGCGGCGAACCGATCTCGGAAGCAAAATGGGAAGAGCGTTACGCTAAAGGCGAGTGAGGTCGTCTGGCGGCCGCAGGCCGGCCCGCAAAAAGCGCTCGTCGATTGCCCTTTCGCCGAGGTTTTCTTCGGCGGCTCGCGCGGCGGCGGCAAGACCGACGGGATGCTCGGCAAATGGGCGTTGAAGGAAGAGTGCTACGGCGCTCACTTCAGCGCCATGATGTTCCGCCGCACGGCCGTGTCGAGCACCGATGCGGTCGAGCGGTCGAAGCAGATTTACGGGCCGCTCGGGGCCAAGTTCAACCAATCGAAGCTCGTCTGGCGAATGCCGAATGGCGGGCGAATCGGCTTCGGCTATCTCGACAGCGTCGCGGACGCGCAGGAGTATCAAGGACGCAACCTCACGGACGCCTGGATCGAGGAAGCCGGGCAATATCCGACGCCCGAGCCGATCTTTCGTCTCTTCGGTGCGCTACGCTCCTCGGCAGGCGTGCCGACACAGCTCGTCCTCACCGGAAATCCCGGCGGCCCCGGGCAAAGCTGGATCCGCGATCGCTACGAAATGGTGCCCTTTCCGAAAGCGCCGAGGGTGCTGGCAAGGCCGCTGCCGGACGGCTCGTCCCACAAGCTCGCGGTGATCCCCTCGCGCCTCTCGGACAACAAGCTGCTTCTCGAGCTCGACCCGAATTACGTGCATCGGCTGCAGCTCGTTGGCAAGGAGGCGCTGGTGCGCGCCTGGCTCGACGGCGATTGGAACGCGGTCGAAGGCGCCTTCTTCGACGAATGGAGCGAGGCGCGCCACGTGATCGAGCCATTCGCGCTGCCGCGCGACTGGTTGCGCTTCCGCTCCATGGATTGGGGCTCGGCTTCGCCTTTCTCGGTCGGCTGGTGGGCGGTCGCGGGCGATGGGCATCCGGTCGGAGATGGACGGACCATCCCGCGCGGCGCGCTCGTTCGCTACCGCGAATGGTACGGCGCGACCTCGCCGAACACGGGATTGAAGCTTTCGGCCGAGGAGGTGGCGCACGGCATCAAGGAGCGCGAGAAGGGCGAGACGATCGCCTATGGCGTGCTCGACCCTTCAGCCTTCGCGCAAAACGGCGGGCCGTCGATCGCCGAGATGATGCGCCGGATCGACAACAATACCGGGCCGCGCTTCCGCGCGGCGGACAACAGCCGCGTCGGACAGCGCGGCGCGATGTCGGGATGGATGGCGGTGCGCGCCCGCCTCAAGGGGAACGGCACCCACCCGATGCTTTTCGTGTTCTCCACTTGCGTGGCCCTCATCCGCACCTTGCCGCTCCTGCAGCACGACCCCGATCGGCCCGAGGACCTCGACACCACCATGGAGGATCACGCGGCCGACGAGCTTCGCTACGCCTGCCTGTCGCGCCCCTATGTCCCGGCGCGCCCTTCGCCTCCCGAACCGAAGCCCATGAGCGGGTATTCGAGCCTCGGCCGAAAGCCGCGCATCAGCATCAACACCTTGTGAGAAGCCGAATGGTCACGCCCCTGAAACCTGCCCTGCCGTTCGGTGTGTCGAGGCTCGGTCCGGGGCTCGCTTCGCTCGGATCGCCCGGGCTCGGGCACGCTTCAACTGCGCTTGGCGTGGGGCTCCTCGGACCTGGCGCCGGAGGAGCGGGGTCCGCCGGCGGCGATCCACTCTCGTCGAGCCGGACGCAAGCGCCGCTGCCCGACGGCGACGAATACGCGGGCGACGCACCCTCGCCCGAAGACAACGGGGCGCTCGACGTCAACGAGCTTCGCAAGCAATTCACCGATTACGTGACGATCAAGCAAGCCGAAATCCGCGAGGCGCGCACGGCGCTACGCTATTACCACGGCGACCAATGGACGAAAGAGCAGCTCGACACCTTGCAGGCGCGCGGCCAACCGGCGATCACCTTCAACCGGGTCGGGCGCAAGATCGACGGGCTCGTGGGCGTGCTCGAGAAGCTGCGCGGCGATCCCAAGGCCGCCGGCCGCATCGAGAACAACGAGCAGGGCGCCGAGCTCGCGACGCAATGCATCCGCTACGCGCTCGACATGTCGCGCTTCGCCGCACAAGAGACCGAGGCGCTGCGCAAGGGCGCCTGCACGGGCATCGTCATCGCCGAGCTCGGCATGGTGCAAGGCGACAAGCTCGACCCGGACATCGATCTTGCGAGCGTCGACGCCACCACCTTCTTCTACGATCCGCGCTCGCTGAAGCTCGATTTCTCGGACGCGCGCTACATGGGCGTCTCGAAGCTCGTGACGCAAGACGAATTCGAGGAACTCTTCCCCGGCAAATGGGACGAAGCGCTCTCCTCCGTCGACGATACGGGCGAGACCGAATTCGACCTCGACCGCTCCTATCTCTGGTCGCAAGGGCGCACGCGCTTACGCCTCGTCGAGCATTGGTACCGCGCCAAGGGCGATTGGCATTTCGCCTTCTATGCCGGCACCGAGCTTTTGCGCGCCGGCCGCTCGCCCTTCTTCGACGAGAAGGGCAAGACCGTCTCGCGCTATGACGCCTTCGCGGTGCATGTCGACGAGGCCGGCGATCATTACGGCTTCGTGCGCAACCTGATCGGCCCGCAAGACGCGATGAATCAGCACCGCTCGAAATCGGTGCACATCATGAACACGCGCCAGCTCAAGGTGAACCGGCGCGCCATCGGCGGCGACCAACCCGACATCGAGACGCTGCGCCGGGAAGCCGCGCGCCCTGACGGCGTCATGCTCTATGACGGCGACCCCAATGATGTCGAGGTGATCGAAGGCCAGCAGGAATTCATCCGGCAGACGCAATATTACCAGGACGCGAAGGACGAGATCGAGCAGTTCGGCCCGAACCCGCAACTGATCGGCGGCCAGGCACCGGACCAATCCGGGCGGGCCTTCGCGATGGCGCAGCAATCGGGCATCGCCGAGCTTGGGCCTTTCCTCTCGCAATGGCGCGCCTGGAAATTGCGCCTCTACCGCAAGATCTGGGTGGCGCAACAGCGCAACTGGACGGCCGAGCGCATCTTGCGCGTGACCAACGACCAGGGTGCCGCGCGCTACATGACGATCAACACGATCGCGGTCGATCCCTATGGTCGCCCGATGCTCGTGAACGCCATCGGCCAGATCGATGTCGACATCCTCATCGATGAAGGGCCGGACACGACGAACGTCATGGGCGACGTGTTCGACACCTTGCAATCGCTCGCGCAAAACAACGTGCCCGTGCCGCCCGCCGTGATCATCGAGGCCTCGGCGCTGCCGCAATCGAAGAAGCAGCAGCTCATCTCGATGCTCTCGCAGCAGGACCCGCAAGCGGCGGCGGCGCAGCAGCAGGCGGTCCAGGCGGCTCTCGCGAACAAAGAGGCGGATACGCTCAAGAAGCAGAGCGACGCAAAGGCCGCGGAAGCGCGCGCGGTGCACAGCCTGGCGCTGGCGCATCACGAGACGTTGAGGGCGCACGCGACGTCCACAGGCACCGCGATCGATACGCTCGAAGCGGCGCAGGCGCAGCCTCAATCGGCTTTGCCGGAGGGCGCGACTTTGCCGATGACATAGCGCGCTCACGTACGCGCTTCACGCCCGTGCAAGGCCTGGCTAACCCTTTTCTTACCGGTTCGGGAGGGCCGCCAGGTCTTCTCGTGAGGGATCCCGCTTTGGACGGGCGACCCACGCTTCACGATTTGGTGTGCCATTCTATGAGCCGGCTAGCGCGGCAGAGGCGAAGCTCTTACAATCGCTAGCAAAGAAGTCACGGTGATAGCGTGAATAGCACGCGGTCGCGCAGCGGTTGCAACGCACGACAGATTGACTTATATGTCAATACCGGCTGAGCTACAAGCGCATGTTGATGCGGGACGCCTCTTCATCATTCGACCGCTTTTGTTAGCCGACGAGGAGGAAACCCCTCGAACTATGCTCGTTTCATGCGAGATTATGGAGCAGCTTAAGTCAGCATTCAGCGATACTATCGAGGGGGCGAGGATTGCGGAGTTTTTGCAAACACTCGAGGATTTTGCTGAAGGCGCCGTGTTCACGGTTTCGGAACACCCCTTCAAAAAGCCCACCGACGTGATGCTGGCACGAGTGCACCCAATTGAGACCGACATATGGGACATCCGAAATACCGAGCCTCTCCCAGGCATACGCGCTCTAGGACGGTTTTGGGAACAAGACTTATTTGTGGCTCTTACTTTTACTTGGCGGGAGGACCTTGGAGGTGTGGACGGATGGCATGAGGAAATAAACGCCTGCGGGAAGGCATGGTGTGCCTTATTCGGGTTGAGAACGCCATTTCGTAGGAGAGGAATCAATGAGTACCTTACCAATTATGAAACCGTCTAGGCCAGTCGGCACTAACAAAATCTCACAGGGAACCTTTGCCTATTTCAAGGCGCGCCTGAAACAGCGCATGTTTAACGTTGTTATAGGAGAATTCCGTAAAAGCGGCCTGACCAAAGCCGACTACGGGAAGCGTCTCGGCATGGACGCGGCTCAGGTGAACAGGCTTCTTGGCGGCCCTGGGAATCTGACACTGGAAACTGTAAGTGCGCTTTTGTTCGCAGCGACGGGTGCAGAACTGAGCGGCCTTGCTCTTGCGTATCCGCTCTACCCGCAAGAATCTCGGGAAGTCGAACCCTCCCAGAGAGAGGCGATTACGCCGCTATCAAATGGAACTATGGACAGTCTAACGAATGACACGGCGCCACTGAGTGCTTCGCAAGCAGCGAGCAACCATATTGGCCTCAGTCAGTCTCTACAAGAAATGCGTCTCGGCGGCTTAGCAGGTCTACCGAAGATTGGAGGCAGCCGTACGCTTTATGGACCCGCGCCACTTAATTCGCCGGGCATCAACCGCACCGGCCTGGAAAGTGGATATGTGCCGATCCAAGCGGTAGAAAACGATTTATTTTCTGGTGGCACTAGAGGTGCGACATTTGCCAATGCCCAGAGGGACACTAGTTGGGCAAGCTCAACGGCGCAGATGGCGGAAATGGGGCTTGTCGGCTGATGCGAGTCATATCGCTCCTAATGGGTGCCGCAGCGGTGCACGTATCGCCAGACGACGTCGCTCCAGATCGCACGTTAGTGGTGCGCGAGCTAATCGAACAAATAAAGGACCGCTACGGCTTCAGCGTTGCGCCGGCACATCAACCCGCCGGGGCGCAACAACCCATCATGGTTTTTCAGGACGGAGCACTCGTCCAAAAAGAAGCGCGCATCCCGATCTACCAGCTATTCTTGTTCGGCGATGGGGGTGCGATAGTGGCAAGACACACGGACGAGGCCAATGCCGTCCTCGATGATCTTATTGCATTTCTCGGCGATGCGTTTGGATTCAGATACCAATCTACGACGCTGGAACGTCTAAACACGAGCAACATTGTAGTCGATCTTGACCCATCTTTTACTTGGTCAACCCCGTCTTTTTCCATCATGCGAAATTTAATTCATAAAACAATGGGAGATAATTTCAAATACCACCTGAAGAGAATTACTTTTGGAGTAGATTCATCGGTTAATCCTCCGTCTATAACAAGCGTCAAGCAGTTTATTGGTTGCGACTTTATTATAGAGGCTCGCGCAAATTCGCCGATTGATAGCAATCGCTTTTTCTCCAGTGCTCCACTTCCGACAAATGACCATATTTATTACCTGGAAAAATTGGAGAAGTCTGCTATTGAAAGAAATTGGGAGCTTGGGCGCTCGGCCTGAGCCCGCCAACTAGCATCCTCTTTCGTCTCGACTTCACTTCTTTTACGCAAAGCTGTTTGGGCCATTGCGGACAGTGCACTGAATTCACATGCGGCCATTACGCGAAAGAGCATCGGGGATCTGTGAATTCAGTGCACTGTCACCGTAATGCCGGAATCCTAGACTAGCTATCCGATCCAGGACTTGGCATTCCCGATTTTGTTACGAGACACGTCTCTGCCATTGCTGGCGTCCGGAACCGCCGGCATGTAGAATGCATCGGCGAATCGGGCCATCCTTTTCGAATAGGATTTGTCCGTCTATCGGGCTAAACGGGTCGCCAGTCATGGGCAAGGAATCCTCACCTTCGGCAGATCACCCGCAGCGAAAGTCTGCGCTGACGGCGGCGGAACGATGGGCCGAGCGTATGAGCTTCCGATCGCAGCATAAAGCGACGTGGCAACAGGACTTCTCGACCAAGGAGGC
>JAFBAS010000138.1 GCA_019247605.1 Hyphomicrobiales bacterium | reverse complement strand
CCAGGCGGGCGCCCAGATGCTGTTCGAAATTCTCAGCCTCTTCGTGCATTGAGCTCGCGTGCAAATCGTCGCGCCGTCTTCGAGACCTGGGGAGTTCAAACACATGTCGATCGAGCCTTCCGCCATCGCCACCGCGGTGGAAGACAACTTCGCGGCGCAAATCGAATGGCTGACGAAGCTCGTGGGCTTCCCGACATTGCGCGGCGATGAAAGCCCTTGCCAGGATTGGCTCGCCCGCGATTTCGCCGGCCGGGGCTGGAGCGTCGATCGCTATTGCCTCGCCGATGTCGACATGGCGCATCTGCCGGGCTTCTCGCCCGTGATGGACACCGACTATGCGCGTGCCGTGCAAGTCGTCGCCGCGATCAGAAGTCCGGAGCAGCGCGGAAGAAGCTTGATCCTGCAAGGCCATGTCGATGTGGTGCCGACGGGGCCGCTCGATATGTGGCAATCCCCGCCCTTTTCGGCGACGGTTCGCGACGGGCGCCTTCATGGGCGAGGGGCCGGCGACATGAAGGCTGGCGTGAGCGCCATGGTCTTCGCGCTCGCCGCCTTGCGCCATCTCGGCTACGCGCCGGCCTCCGACGTCTATGTCGAGACAGTCACAGAAGAGGAATGCACCGGCAATGGCGCTTTATCCACGCTGGCACGTGGATATCGCGCCGATGCTTGTCTCATTCCCGAGCCGACAGGGCAACGCATCTTGCGCGGCACAGTCGGCGTGATGTGGTTTCGCCTCAAGCTGCGCGGGCGGCCGGTGCATGTGTCGCGCAGCGAGGAAGGGACGAACGCGATCCTCTCGGCTTTCGGCCTCATCGAGGCGATCCGTGCCTTTACGAAGACACTCAACGAGCGCGCCAAGAAGCACCCCTGGTTCAGCAAGATTCAAAATCCGGTGAAATTCAACCCGGGGAAGATCAAGGGCGGCGACTGGGCAAGCTCGACACCTTCCTGGTGCGAGGTCGATTGCCGAATCGCGGTTTTGCCCGGCATGTCGCTGGAGGCGTTTCGCCGCGAGCTGACGGAAGTCGTGATGAAAGCCGCGAAGCGCGACAGCTTCCTCGCCAACAACCTTCCCGAGATCGTGTGGAACGGCTTTCAGGCCGATGATTATGTCCTCGAACCGGGATCCGAGTTCGAAACCACGATGCGCGCGGCCCATCGCGCCGTAATGGAGGAGGAGCCGCAGGAGACCATCCTCCCGGCGGTCACGGATTGCCGCTTTTACGGCCGCTATTACGACATCCCGTCGCTCGCCTATGGGCCGGCAGGCGCGGATGGCCATGGCTTCGACGAATCCGTCGAGCTCGAAAGCCTGAGGAAGGCAACGATCGTCATCGCGCGCTTCATCAGCGAATGGTGCGGGCTTAGGCCGATTAGGTGAAGGCCATAAATGTATTAGCCCTTGTTATTCTATATCCGTTTTGATATAAAAACGCCAATGAAACCGATACGCTTCCAGGGAGATTCCTGAAGGAATTACGAGATTTCCCGGCAGACGCGAGGCGTGACGCGGGCTATCAACTACATAGGGTGCAACACGGTCATCAACCCGATGATTTTAAGTCGATGCCATCCATCGGCAGAGGAGTTGAGGAAATCCGGGTTTGGGACGACCAGGGTACTTATCGAGTGATCTATACCGCCAAAATGCGGGATTCGGTGTATGTGCTGCATGCGTTCCAGAAAAAAACGCGAACCACGACTTTCCGTGAGATCGCGATAGCGAGGAAGCGTTTTCTTGAAAATTATGAAAGGCACTCGATGACAAAGCCGCGAGCCTTTACCAGCGTGTGGGACGCGATCGCCGACACGCCTGACGAGGCTGCCAATCTTCGAGCTCGGGCCGAGCTCATGCAACAGATCGCCGCTATCATCAAGACGAACGGCTGGAAGCAAACCGAGGCGGCGGCCCATTGCGGCGTTACCCAGCCCAGGATGAATGATTTGCTGCGTGGACGTGTGTCCCGGTTCTCTCTCGATGCGCTGGTAACAATCGCTACGGCTTTGGGGCAGCGTGTGCGAATTGAGCTCGACGCGGCGTAGATCGGAGGCAGTATGCACCACTGAGGTCGAGAATACGCGCGCATTGCGCGAGCTTTTCAGCTAAACGACCGTCAACTGCCGAGCATCCTGGTTCTCACCTTCGCGAGATGCGCGCGGATTGCGCCCGCCACCGCTTCAGCGTTGCGGTCGAGCACGGCTAGCGCGATCTCGCGGTGGTCGCTTTGGTATTCCGCCCAGCGC
>JAFBAS010000130.1 GCA_019247605.1 Hyphomicrobiales bacterium | reverse complement strand
GCGATCACCGAGAGCGACACGAGCTTGATGTTGTCTTGCGCGGTCGCGATGTTCTCGTCGACGAGCGCCTCGATGTCCTCGTCGTAGACGATCTTCTTGCGATCGGCGAGATCCTTGAAGCGCAAGAACGCATCCTCGAGCTGGTTGTCGGCGAGCTTGTAGCCGAGCTCGGCGAGCTTGGTGCGAAAAGCATTGCGGCCGGAATGCTTGCCCATAACCAGCGAAGTCTTCGAGACGCCGACGCTCTCGGGCGTCATGATCTCGTAGGTGAGCGGGTTCTTGAGCATGCCGTCCTGGTGGATGCCGCTCTCATGCGCGAAGGCGTTCCGCCCGACGATCGCCTTGTTGTATTGCACCGGAAACGAGGAGACAGCCGAGACGAGCTTCGAGGCACGCATCAGCTTCGTCGTGTCGATGCGCGTGTGGAAAGGCAGCACGTCGGGGCGCACCCGCATCGCCATCACCACCTCTTCGAGCGAGGTGTTGCCGGCACGCTCGCCGAGGCCGTTCACGGCGCACTCGATCTGGCGAGCGCCGCCCACGCAGCCGGCTAGCGAATTCGCAACCGCAAGGCCAAGATCGTTGTGGCAATGCACCGAGAAGATCGCCTTGTCGGAATTCGGCACGCGCCCGATCACGGCCTCGAACAAGGCGCGGTATTCGTCAGGCGTCGTGTAGCCGACCGTGTCCGGGATGTTGATGGTCGTGGCGCCCGCCTTGATCGCCGCCTCGACGCAGCGGCAGAGGAAGTCGACCTCGCTTCGCGTGCCGTCCTCGCAGGACCATTCGACGTCGTCGATATGGTTGCGAGCGCGCGTGACGCTGTCGATCACGGCTTCCAGCACCGCCTCGGGTGCCATCTGCAACTTCGCCTTCATGTGCAACGGCGAGGTTGCGATCACGGTGTGGATGCGACCGCGCCGAGCCGGCCGCACGGCCTCGGCGCATCGGTCGATGTCCTTCGCGTTGGCGCGCGACAAGCCCGCGATCACGGCGTTTCTGGCGCGCTTCGCCACCGCATGCACTGCCTCGAAGTCGCCCTGGCTCGCGATCGGGAAACCGGCCTCGATCACGTCGACACCCATCTCGTCGAGAAGATCGGCAACCTCGAGCTTCTCCTCGAACGTCATGGTCGCACCCGGCGATTGCTCGCCGTCTCGTAAGGTCGTGTCGAAAATGATGACGTGGTCTTTTTTGGAAACGCGGTCCTTGCCGTCGCCTGATGCCTCACGCGCGCTCTTGTGCGTGGCGGACTTGGTCGAATGATTTTTGGTCTTGTTGGCGGTGCTCATGAGCCTCAATCCTTCCCGGCTGCGGAGCGCGAGGAACCCTTGCGCTCCCGGTGATGCTTTGCCTCGCCCCCTGAGCGCCCAGGCATGAAGCCCGGCCGGCCCTCAGGGGCGGCTAAGAAGGAGGGTAAGGAGCGGGAGGGCGCGCGCGAGTGCCGGGGAAAAATCCCCGTCCAACTTCGCGCGGAAACCGAATACGGTCACTTTCAACCCTCGGCGGCCCGAATGCCGCACAGGAGAAGAGCTTATACGTGAACGCACGCGCACGCGCAACCGAACTGCTTTCATGTCGCGGGCATCGTCGCCGTTCGCCCCGACCCGCGCTGACCCACGCAAGAGCAGGCCCGAGCGCGCGCATGATGGGTCTCTCCCTCATGGCTGGCGGGGGCGCCATGTCGCACGCTGGACAAGCCGGCATGTCGGTGCGATGCGTCGAGGTCGCGGTTCGCGCGCCCGCCGCAGAGCTTCAAGGAGGACCAGATGAGACGAATTTCGGCGATCCGACTTTTGCGATTGGGTTTCGTCGCGGCGCTGGTCTTTGGGTTGGGGCAAGCCGCGGACGCCGCCGGAATCAAGATCGGCGTCGCGATTTCCCAAACCGGGCCGGGCGCCTCGCTCGGCATTCCACAGGCGAAGACGGTTCCGCTTTTGCCCAAGGAGATCGCCGGCCAAAGCGTGGAATACATCGTGCTCGACGACGGTAGCGACGCGACGAAGGCCGTCGCCAATGCCCGCAAGCTCATCACCGACGATCAGGTCGACGCGTTGGTCGGCGGCTCGACCACGCCTGCTTCCGTCGCTCTCGTCGAGGTCGCGGCGGAGACGAAGACGCCCTTCATCTCGCTCGCCGGCTCCTCGCTCGTCGTCTCGCCAATGGACGAGAAGAAGAAGTGGGTGTTCAAGTCGCCGCAGAACGATGCCTTGATGGCGGCCGCGATCGCCGATCACATGGCGAAGAACGGCGTCAAATCCGTGGGCTTCATCGGCTTCTCCGACGCTTACGGCGATGGCTGGCTGAACGTGATTACGCCCCTTCTCGAGCAGAAGGGCATCAAGCTCGTCGATGCGGAGAAATATGCGCGCGCCGACACGAGCGTCACCGGGCAGATCCTGAAGATTCTCGCCGCGAAGCCCGACGTGGTTCTGATCGCGGGTGCCGGCACGCCGGCGGCGCTCCCGGCGAAGACCTTGCGCGAGCGCGGCTTCACCGGCGTCGTCTACCAGACGCATGGAGCCGGGAACAACGACTTCCTGCGCGTCGGCGGAAAGGATGTCGAAGGCACGATCATGCCGGCGGGCCCGGTGCTCGTCGCCGCTCAGCTTCCCGACAGCAACGCCTCGAAAAAGAAAGCCTTGGAATATGTGAA